>CALGIB010000483.1 GCA_937915955.1 uncultured Pseudomonadota bacterium | reverse complement strand
TCGATGGGCGGAGTGGCTGCGAGCGGTGGCTACTACGTGGCCGCCGGCGCCGACGCGATCTTCGCCGAGCCCACCACGATCACAGGCAGCATCGGCGTGTACGGCGGCAAGTTCAGCCTGGGCGAGCTCTACGAGAAGGTCGGCATCGGCTACGAGATCTACGGCCGCGGCCGCAAGGCCTCGATGTACTCGATGTCCCGCGGGATGGACCCCGTCGAGTTCGCCGCGCTGGACCGGATGATCGAAGACACCTACGACCAGTTCAAGGACAGGGTCGCCACCGGCCGCGGGCTCGAGCTGGACATGGTCGAGGAGGTCGCCCGAGGTCGGGTCTGGTCCGGCACGCGCGCGCTCGAGGTCGGCCTGGTGGACCAGCTGGGCGGCCTCCAGGACGCCATCGCCTACGCCAAGGTCGAGGCGGGCATGGACGCTGACGAGGCCATCGAGCTGGTCACCTACGGCAGCCAGCCCAACAGCCTGGGCGAGGTCACCACCCAGTCGGTCGGGGCGCGCCTGAGCCCCATGACCCAGGTCCGCACCGGGGCGCTCTGGCGGCCCGAGCTGGGCCTGCCGGAGGACGTGCTGGCCTGGACGGCCTACGCTCCGCTGAGCGAGGAGCGTGTCCTGGTGCTGCTGCCCCAGCGGATCGAGGTCCAGTGAGCGAGCTGGTCGCCCGGATCCTGGTCGTCGACGACGACAAGGCCGTCCGCGCCGCGCTGCGGGTGAACCTGCGCAAGGCCGGGCACGAGGTGCAGCTGGCCCAGAGCGTGGACGAGGCGCTGCGGATGATCAGCGAGCGCCCCGTCGACCTGGTGCTGACCGACGTGGCGATGCCCGGCCGCACCGGCCTGGAGCTGCTGGCTGAGCTTCGGCGCCGCTGGCCCACCGTCCGCGTGGTCGTCATGACCGGCTACGGCTCGGTCGAGGACGCCGTCGGGGCCATGAAGTCCGGCGCGGACGACTACATCATCAAGCCCGTCAGCCGCAACGAGCTGCTGGTCATCGTCGACAAGGCGCTGGCCGAGAAGGCGCTGCTCGCCGAGCTGGTCCAGCTCCGCCAGCAGGTCCAGGACCAGTATGGCTACAAGGAGATCATCGGCTGCACGGCCGAGATGGTCGAGGTCTACGAGCTGATCGAGACCGTCGCCGACACCTCGGCGCTGGTCCTGCTCCAGGGGCCCACCGGCACAGGCAAGGAGCTCATCAGCTCGGCGATCCACTACCGCAGCGACCGACGGGGCGCGGCCTTCGTGCGCGTGAACTGCGCCGCGCTGCCCGAGGGGCTGCTGGAGAGCGAGCTGTTCGGCCACGAGAAGGGCGCCTTCACCGGCGCGGTCCGCCAGCACCGAGGCAAGTTCGAGCAGGCGGACGGCGGCACCCTGATGCTGGACGAGATCGGCGAGATCACGGCCACCACCCAGGTCAAGCTGCTCCGCGTGCTGGAGTCCGGCGAGTTCACCCGGGTCGGCGGCAGCGAGCCGATCAAGGTCGACACCCGCGTCATCGCCGCCACGAACCGGGATCTGCTGAGCGAGGTCCGCGAGGGCCGGTTCCGCGAGGATCTCTACTACCGGCTCAACGTCTTCAACATCCAGGTGCCTCCCCTGAAGGACCGCCGGGACGACGTGCCGCTGCTGGTCGATCACTTCGTGAAGCGCTTCGCCGAGCGCCACGGTCGTAGCCCCGAGCTCTCGGTCCCCGCGGCGACCATGCAGCGCCTGCTCAACTACCACTGGCCCGGCAACGTGCGCGAGCTCCAGCACGTCGTCGAGCGCGCGGTCATCCTGAGCAAGGGGGCCGAGCTGACCGGGGTGAAGCTGCCCGAGGCCCCCCAGGGGCGCCCGCCCGGGGCCGAGGTCCTGCCCGACGGGATGACCCTCCAGGCCGCCCTGCTTGAGTACGAGCGGCGGGTCTTGATCGAGGCCCTCAAGGCCGCCGACGGGGTCCAGGCCCAGGCGGCCAGGGACCTGGGGATCTCGCGCTCCAACCTGAACTATCGAATCAACCGACTCCGCATCCAGATCAAGGACATCGTCTACGAGTGAGCACGAACTGGCCGCCCGGGTTGACACTCGGATCGGCCGTCGCTAAAAGAGGCGCGTCCTTGACGCAGACTTTGAGGGCCGCACCCAAGACGTTGCACTTGATGCGGTTGCCGATGCCGGCGGCCCCAG
>CALGIB010000482.1 GCA_937915955.1 uncultured Pseudomonadota bacterium | reverse complement strand
CAGGTGGCCCCGCACGCAGGGCACCACTACATGGTCGAGTCGACGTTCCTGAGGCACCTCAAGGAGCTGCGCGACCGCACCATGACCGGCGACCTCACCGCCCTCGATGACTTCTTCGGGCTCTACGTCTTCGAGGACGACGTCGAGTACAAGCGGAGTTCGAGATGACCGAGTACTTCGACGACGTCGGACGTCAGCTGACCTCTCTCGACCTCAAGGACAACAAGGTCTACGACAAGCTGCAGCAGATCGAGTGGAAGCTCGTCAGCGACGTCTCGATCTGCGCCCAGATGCCCGGCTTCCCCGAGGACCTCCGCGACGCCATCGACCTCACGATCATGGAGCGTGGCATCTACTCGACCCCTCCTGTACGCGGCTTCCCCCAAGGCGACGCTGAAGACCTGGAGGACCACCGCCGGAAGCTGTTCGACCTGGGCGGTGACCTGCACACCCTCTTCCACGATGTCGCCAGCCGCGGGCTGGACAGGTTCTCGGACTCCCCCACCTGCCCGGTGCGGTGCCTCTTCGCCGACGCAGAGGAGCGGCGCGAGAACAACGCCGCCGCCTTCGTCCTGTTCATGCGGGTGCTGCCGTTCCTGATGGATGGCACGTGATGCCCAGCCCCGATGGACCCACGAGGTTCAAGCGCCTCGTCGTCAAGAACAACTGGGAGTACCTCACCTACCACTGGAAGCACGACGGGGAGAAGGCGCTCGACGAGCGCCGCCCCGGCCGCGCCTTCGTGAGGTGGCCGGATGGCAGCAGAGGGTGGGTCGACTTCTTCGCCAAGGAGAAGACAGCGGCCTACACCGATCATGGCCACAGCGCCAACGTCGACTACTACATCCCGTCCGTGACGACGCAGATCCACGGGCTCAACGTCGAGGTCAAGCTGTTCGACCTGCTGGTCGCTGAGATCCGGCAGTAGCGGAGCAGAGGAGCGGGGCCGGCCCCCTCCTCTCCTACCTATGCCTCCGGCGGCGGCTTCGGCTTCTCGCCCCCGAACAGCCCCTTCACCGCTGGGATCCTGGTCACGGCGTCGTGCGCGATCTTCGGAGCGATGAACGCCACCGCCACGAAGGTGATCGCTAGAACCAGAGCGCTGAGGACCTTCTGGGTCAGGCCGGGCTCCATGTCGAAGAACAGCACCAGGTAGAAGCAGACCAGCAGCACCAGCTCCGTCACCAGCGTGGTGAGGAACGTGGTGGAGTGGTACCAGCGCTTCTGCATAACGGCTTCGACGATGGAGGTCTTGCGGTCGGCATCCATGTCCGGAATGATAGCCCTCGCGCGGTAGAGAAGCTGGTCATCTCGTTGGCCTCATAAGCCGAAGACCGCGGGTTCGAGTCCCGCTCGCGCAACCAACCCCTTGACCGCTCCACCGAGCGGAGGCACTCTGAACGACATGGTCCGCACCTACAGATGCAGGAATCTCAAGCCCGGGCTCAAGCCCAGGCCGGAGGTGTGCGTCTAGGACGACCGGAGTTCTCGCCAGGAACTCGACGCCCCCTCCGGCCCAGGCTTGAGGGGGCGTCGTCGTTCCGGACGCCCGGCGAAGTGGACAGGGGTGCGTAGCTCAGTGGCAGAGCTGTCGGCTGTTAACCGACCGGTCGCAGGTTCGAGTCCTGCCGTACCCGCCAAGGGCCCATAGCTCAACCGGTAGAGCACCGTCCTCTTAAGTCGGTGGCTCCGGGTTCAAGTCCCGGTGGGCTCTCCACTTCGACGGTAGAAGAAGGACAGACACGCAGCTGTAGCTCAGATGGATAGAGCATCCGCCTCCTAAGCGGAGGGTCCCCGGTTCGAGCCCGGGCAGCTGCACCACCCCCACGGAGACCACCACATGACAGACATGACCGCCACTGGCGGTATCGACGACCTCGGCCTCGCCCCCGAGATGGAGGCCGCCTTCGCTGCGGCCGGCATCACGACCCAGCACCAGCTCGCCAGGCTCGGCTTCGATGCGGCCTGCGAGCTCCCCGGGGTCTGGCGCGCCGGCGTCAAGGGCGCGTTCTCGGCGCTGGCGGACCAGCTGCGTCCGAGGTACCGCGCCGCAGCCATCGCGAAGTACGGCGAGGAGGGCAGGATCGAGTTCCCCGACGAGCCCGAAGTCAGCATCAGCACCGACGACGGCGCCTACGTCCAGGCATGGGTCTGGGTCAGCAACGACGAACTGGAGACGACGTGACCGACAAGAAGTACTACCGCACCGTGATCCACTTCGAGGTGCTCAGCGACGAGCCCCTCGTCAACGTGACGCTGGCCGACATCGAGCACCACGTCGACGAGGGGCACATGTCCGGCGCCTTCCTCGGCACCTTCGAGCAGGAGGTCGACGCCGATCAGATGGCATCCCTGCTGGAGATGCAGCAGAGCGACCCCTGCTTCCTGCTCGGTGACGAGTGGGCGACGAAGAAGGAGCGCGACGCACTCCTGATCGCCCTGGACGTTCTGGGCGGCCGCTCCATCGAACTGGCGGCGCGCATCGACGAGTTGACCGCGCAGATCGCCGAGGAGGAGCTGTGAAGGTCGTCATCGAGTTCAGCGGCGAGAACGCCGCGTTCGCCGAGCCCGGCGAGATCGACCGCGTCCTCGCCCGCGCCATCGACAAGGTGAAGTACCTGCTCGGAAGCGACGTCCCCGTCAGACAGAGGCGAACGACGCTTCTGGACTGCAACGGCAACACCGTCGGCTCGGTCCGGCTCGAGGAGGAGTAGTGGTCGCCACCTTCACCATCACCGTCAACGAACGCCAGGCCAGGACGCTGGAGCGCGCCCTCGACCTGATGACCAGGCTCGGCCTCGGGCAGGTCCGCGAGATCATCGACTACCTGCCGAAGGGCTACACCGTCGAGGGTGCGCTGCTCCCGACCGTACCGGACCGGGACGTGATCCTCGACCACCTCCTCGCCGTCGTGCACGAGCTCGGGTTCCACGACTTCGGGCACAGCTACGGGGTCGGG
>CALGIB010000481.1 GCA_937915955.1 uncultured Pseudomonadota bacterium | reverse complement strand
ATCCTCAAGCCCACCGCCCACATTCACGTCGTCCTCGACGTCCGCGAGGGATAGCAACATGGGTCAGAAGGTCAACCCGGTCGGCTTCCGCGTCGGCGTCGTTCGGGGCTGGGAAGCGCAGTGGTTCGCTGAGAAGGACTACCAGAAGTTCGTCCACGAAGACATCGCGATCCGCCGCTTCATCAAGAAGAAGTACTACCACGCCGGTGTCGCGCGAGTGACTATCGAGCGTGCCGCCAACAAGGCGAAGGTCTTCATCCACGCCGCGAAGCCCGGGATCATCCTCGGCAAGCGCGCGACCGGTCTCGAGCTCCTGCGGTCTGACCTGCAGAAGCTGACGGCTACGGAGATCTACCCCAACGTCATCGAGGTCCGTAAGGTAGAGACCGACGCTCAGCTGGTGGCCGAGAACATCGCCGCCCAGCTGGTGAAGCGCGTGTCCTTCCGGCGGGCAATGAAGAAGGCTGTCACCCAGGCTCAGCGCGCTGGCGCCAAGGGCGTCAAGGTCATGTGCGGTGGCCGCCTCGGCGGCGCCGAGATGTCCCGACGGGAGTGGTACCGCGAAGGTCGCGTGCCTCTGCACACCCTTCGGGCCGACATCGACTTCGGCCTGGCCGAGGCCATGACCACCTACGGCGTCATCGGCGTCAAGGTGTGGATCTTCAAGGGCGAGATCATGCCCGGTGACGAAACCAACTGATCGAGGGCACCCCCCTCAGGAGTCACTCCGATGCTCACCCCCAAGCGCGTCAAGTACCGCAAGAGCCATAAGGGTCGAATGACCGGTCTGGCTTGGCGTGGGTCCAACGTGTCGTTTGGCGACTTCGGCCTGATGGCCACGACTTGCGGCCGCCTGACCTCGCGTCAGATCGAGGCGGGTCGTATTGCCATGACTCGCCACGTGAAGCGTGGCGGAAAGGTCTGGATTCGCGTCTTCCCCGACAAGCCTGTCTCCAAGAAGCCCGCCGAGACCCGAATGGGTAAGGGTAAGGGCAACCCGGAGTTCTGGGTCGCTGTCATCAAGCCTGGCCGCATCATCTACGAGTTGGATGGTGTCGCCGAGGACATCGCCGTCGAGGCCCTCAAGCGTGCCGGTCACAAGCTGCCGGTCGGTTGGAAGGTCGTTCGACGGGAAGGACTGGTCTGATGTACTCCGAGATGACGGACGAGCAGCTCGTCCACAAGGAAATGGCGCTCGAGCGCTCTCTGCTGACGTCGCGCTTTCAGCACGCGACCAACCAGCTCGAGGACAGCTCGCAGCTGAAGAAGATCCGGCGTGAGATCGCGCGCGTTCGCACCGTCGAGCGTGGCCGTGAGCTTGAGCAGGGCCTTCGTAAGAACAGCCTCCGCGACGCCCACAAGTCGTCGTTCGATGCCTCTCAGGTGGGTGAGAGCTCCACCGTGGACGCCGCCGCTGGCGGCTTCCTCAAGGGTATCGTTGACAAGCTTGGCGGCACCGAATAGATCGGCGCCGCTTCCGGGCTTGCAGCTCGGAGTCGCTCTCGGGGCCGTAATGGCCTCACCCCCTCACCCCTCGGGGTGAACGAAGACACCGGAAGGGATGGTACCCCCGGTGTCCGGCACGATGCCCCACCTTGGTCCGAGTCCTGCTTGCAGGAGACCTGACCTGGGAACCGGATCCGCCGAACACCCGCTGGCCAAACGGTCGGTGTCCTCGTTTGTCCCTACGAGCGGAAGAAGATGTCCGAGAGTTCCAACCAGAAGAGCGGTCGGCGAGTGCTCACCGGAACGGTCGTGTCCGACAAGATGGACAAGACGGTTGCGGTCGAGGTCACGAGCCGTGTCAAGCACAGCCGCTACCACAAGTACATCAACCGTCGGAGCGTCTTCAAGGCGCACGATGAGAACAACGAGTGCCGGACGGGCGACAGCGTCACGATCCAGGAGTCTCGCCCGCTTTCGCGGACGAAGCGCTGGACCGTGGTCGAACGCCCGCCGCGCGGTTGATCAGGGAGGTCCTCGATGATTCAGACTGAATCAGTCCTCGAGGTCGCTGACAACAGCGGCGCGAAGAAGGTCAAGGCCATCAAGGTGCTCGGTGGGTCGAAGCGGCGCTACGCGTCCGTGGGCGACATCATCGTCGTCTCCATTCGTGAGGCCATGCCGAACGGCAAGGTCAAGAAGGGTGACATCGCTCGCGCGGTGGTCGTCCGGACGAAGAAGGAGATCCGTCGCGCTGACGGGACCTACATTCGCTTCGACAACAACTCGGCCGTCCTGGTTGACAAGGCGGGCGAGCCCATCGGAACGCGCATCTTCGGGCCCGTGGCTCGAGAGCTGCGCGCCAAGAGCTACATGCGAATCGTTTCGCTCGCTCCCGAGGTGCTCTGATGGCCTACAAGATTCGGCGTGGTGACCATGTGGTCGTCACCGCGGGCAAGGACAAGGGCAAGACCGGAAAGGTCCTGCAGGTCCTCCCTGTCCGCGAGCGCGTTCTCGTAGAGGGCGTCAACCTCGTAAAGAAGCACCAGAAGCCTGCCGGCGACCAGCCGGGCCAGCTCCTCACGAAGGAAGCAGCTCTGCACATCTCGAACGTGGCCATCTGGAACGACGCTGAGAAGCGTCAGGTCCGAGTCGGCTTCGCTGTCGAGGACGGCAAGAAGGTTCGGGTCGACAAGAAGACTGGCAACCGGCTCGACGGCTGAGGGAGAGATCGATGACCCCCCGGATGAAGACAAAGTATGTCGCAGAGGCGATGCCGGCGCTCCAGCAGGAGTTCGAGTACGGCAACGTCATGCAGATCCCTCGTTTGACCAAGATCGTGGTGAACACCTGCCTCAAGGAGGCGATCACCAACTCCAAGATCCTGGATCAGGCGTCGGCCGAGCTCGGACTGATCACTGGCCAGAAGGCCGTGATTCGTCTCGCTCGGAAGTCCATCGCGAACTTCAAGCTTCGCGAGGGCATGCCCCTGGGCACCAAGGTCACGCTGCGTGGCGAGCGGATGTGGTTCTTCTACGACCGCCTCGTGACGCTGGCCATCCCGCGCCTCCGCGACTTCCGCGGCATGAGCCCCAAGGCCTTTGATGGTCGGGGCAACTACTCGCTGGGACTGACCGAGCAGATCCTGTTCCCCGAGATCGAGTACGACAAGGTGCCCAAGATCTACGGCATGAACATCAGTTTCGTGACCACCGCAAAGACCGACGCCGAGGGCCGAGCCCTCCTCAAGGCGCTCGGATTCCCCTTCCGGGCCTGAGGAGCACGACGTGGCTAAGAAGTCGATGATCGCGAAGTCCAAGCGGCCGCAGAAGTTCAAGGTCCGCGAGAAGAACCGCTGCAAGCGCTGCGGACGCCCTCGCGCCTACTACCGCGCCTTCGGCATGTGCCGTATCTGCCTGCGTGAGATGGCCCTACAGGGCAAGCTCCCCGGCGTGACCAAGGCGAGCTGGTAACCCCAGCAAGGCATCCATCAGGGCCAGGTCCGAACAGGAAACCAGCCCTCGATAAGGAGACACCATGACCGATCCTATCGCGGACATGCTGACGCGCATTCGGAACGCCGGCCAGGCGGGACACGCTACCGTCAAGGTTCCGCGCTCCAAGATCAAGCTGCAGCTCGCCCGTCTGCTCAAGGACGAAGGCTTCATCGAGGGCTACATCGACGTGCCCGAGGGCCCGCAGGGCCACGTGAAGCTGTTCCTCCGGTACGACGAGAACAAGAGCGCGATCATCCGCGGGCTGACCCGGGTGTCGAAGCCGGGCCGCCGGGTCTATGTCGGAAAGCACGACATTCCTCGCGTCCGCAACGGCCTCGGCATCGCCATTCTCACCACCCCTCGCGGGGTCCTCACCGACCACAACGCCCGTCTGGCGGGTGTTGGCGGTGAGGTCCTCTGCTACGTCTGGTAGCGGGAGTCCACTATGTCCCGTATCGGCAAGCTCCCCATCCCGGTGCCCAAGGGCGTGACGGTCACCATCGGTGACACGGTCATGGTCAAGGGCCCCAAGGGGCAGCTCGAGCGCCCTGTGGTCAGCGGCGTCTCCATCACGGAGACGGACGGTGTCCTCCAGGTCGCCCGAGACAGCGAAATCCGCGAGCACCGTGCCAACCACGGCCTCATGCGGGCGCTGCTCAACAACATGGTCGTCGGTGTGACTGCCGGCTTCGAGAAGAAGCTCGACATCATCGGCGTTGGCTACAAGGCCGAGGACAAGGGCAAGTTCGTGCTCTTCAACCTTGGCTACTCGCACCCCATCGAGTTCACGCCGCCCGCCGGCGTGACGGTAGCCGTCGACAAGAACACCAAGGTCACCGTCTCTGGCTACGACAAGGAAGCTGTAGGACAGACGGCTGCGGTCATCCGCGGCTTCCGTCCCCCGGACTCCTACAAGGGCAAGGGCGTCCGCTATGCGGATGAGGTGATCCGTCTCAAGGCCGGTAAGGCCGCGAAGAAGTAGCGGAGGGTTTCATGGCCAACAAGACCAGCGAGCGCCTGCGCTCCCGAATTCGTCGGAAGAAGTCGATCCGGAAGAAGCTGGCGGGAACCGCCGAGCGTCCCCGGCTCAGCGTCTTCCGTAGTACCAACCACATCTACGCTCAGCTCATCGACGATGACTCGGGCCGCACGATCGTTGCGGCGTCGACTCTGTCGCCTGAGCTCGCTTCGCACGATGGACACCGCGGCAACAAGGTTGCAGCTGGGGCGGTGGGCACGCTGCTCGCCGAGAAGGCCAAGGCCTCCTCCATCGTCAGCGTGGTGTTCGACCGCAACGGCTTCCTGTTCCACGGCCGCGTCAAGGCTCTCGCCGACGCCGCTCGTGAGGCCGGTCTCAAGTTCTGAGCCATCCGGCGCGCACAGCGCTGGAGGCGGAGGTTTCCTAATGGCTCGTATGTCTCGCGGACGTCGGAACAACCAGCAGCCCGACGACGGATTGATCGAAAAGGTCATCCACATCAATCGTGTTGCCAAGGTCGTCAAGGGCGGTCGACGCTTCAGCTTCTCGGCGATCGTTGTCGTCGGTGACGGCGAGGGCAAGGTCGGTGTCGGCTTCGGAAAGGCCAATGAGGTCCCGGAGGCGATCCGCAAGGCCAGCACCAAGGCTCGCGGCAACCTCTTCCAGGCGGCGATGGTGGACGGAACGGTCCCCCACGAGACCGTCGGTCGCTTCGGCGCCGGCAAGGTCATGCTCAAGCCTGCCGCGCCCGGTACTGGTGTCATCGCTGGCCCCACCGTGCGCGCAATCCTCGACGCCGCTGGCTACCACAACGTCCTGACCAAGGGCCTGGGTTCCAGCAACCCTCACAACAGCGTCCGGGCCACGCTGGCGGCGCTGAAGAGCATGGAAACCCCCGAGCAGTACGCTCACCGTCTCGGCAAGGATGTCGATGGCGTCTACCAGAACTACACCGTTGGTCAGCGGCACTGGACCAAGCGCTAGTAGCCGCTTGGATCTTGGTGAATAGGCTTCCCCGACGGGCAGCCCAGGAGGCGACTCCCCATGAAGAAGCTCAAGGTGACGCTGACGCGTTCCACCATCGGCCAGACTGAGTCCCAGCAGGCCTCGGTTCGCGGACTCGGTCTGCGCAAGATCCGCTCCTCGCGGACCCTCGAGAACACCCCGGCCGTCCGCGGCATGGTCAAGAAGGTCCTCCACCTCGTGTCCGTGGAGGAAGTCGAGGCCTGAGGCCTCCTTCCTTCCGACCAGGAGAAACACATCATGGCAAACGAGCTTTCCAACCTGAAGCCGGCTCCCGGCTCTACGAAGACGAGGGTCCGCGTTGGCCGTGGTGAGGGATCCGGTAAGGGTCGCACCGCCGGTCGCGGGCAGAAGGGCTACGGCTCGCGCTCGGGCTCTGGCGTCCGCGCCGGATTCGAGGGCGGTCAGATGCCTCTGCAGCGGCGCCTGCCGAAGCGAGGCTTCCACAACCCCTTCTCGAAGGACTACACCGTCATCAACCTCGAGATGATCGAGGCACGCTTCGACGCGGGCGCTGTCGTCGACCTGGCCCTACTGGCTGAGTCGGGCGCCGTCAGCCGTCAGGGCAAGGACGGACTCAAGGTACTTGGCCGCGGTGACCTGACCAAGGCCTTCACCGTGAAGGCGGCCAAGTTCTCCAAGTCTGCCCTCGAGAAGATCACGGCCGCCGGCGGATCCGCCGAGACCGTCTGAGCTACGACTCGACCTCGAACCTGGGCATTCTGTGAAGGCCAGCGCGCTCGCTGACATCTTCAAGGTTCCGGAGCTACGCAACCGGATCTTGTTCACGCTGGCGATGCTGGCTGTGTATCGGCTCGGCATCTTTGTGCCGGCGCCGGGTGTCGACCGCGAAGCCATGTCGGCTTTCTTCGCGGACAACTCTGGCACCCTGTTCGGTCTCTACGACATGTTCTCGGGTGGCGCGCTGGCTCAGTTCAGCGTGTTCGTGCTCGGCATCATGCCGTACATCAGCGCGTCGATCATCATCCAGCTGCTGACGGCCACGGTGCCGCAGCTCGAGCGTCTCTCCAAAGAGGGGCAGTCGGGCCGCAACAAGATCACCCAGTACACCCGGTATGGCACCATCGCCATCGCCATCGTCCAGTCCTTCAGCATCGCTGTGGGACTTGAGCAGATGCGCAGCGGGGCCGGAGCAGACGTCGTCATCGAAGCCGGGGCTTGGTTCCGCTTCATGACCGTGATGACCATGACCGCCGGCTCCTGCTTCGTGATGTGGCTCGGTGAGCAGATCACGGAGCGAGGCGTGGGCAACGGCGCCTCGCTGATCATCACCGCCGGAATCATCGCAGGCCTGCCCCAGGGCGTTGTGATGATGATTCAGAAGGTGCAGGTCGGCGACCTGACCCTCGTGGGCCTTGTGGGCCTCGGCGCCTTCATGTTCGCGACGCTGGCGGCCATCGTCTTCATGGAGCGGGCCCAGCGGCAGATCCCCATCCAATACGCGAAACGCGTCATCGGTCGACGGGTCTACGGCGGCCAGGCGACGCACCTGCCGCTCAAGGTCAACGTGGCCGGGGTCATCCCGCCGATCTTCGCCAGCGCTGTGCTGATGTTCCCGGCGACGCTGCAGACCTTCTACGACCACCCGCTCTTCCGCAACGTCATGGCCACGCTGTCGCCCGGACGGTGGATGTACAATCTGGTCTACGTCGGGCTGATCATCTTCTTCGCGTTCTTCTACACAGCCGTGACCTTCAACCCGGTCGACGTCGCCGACAACCTGAAGAAGCACGGCGGCTACATACCGGGCATTCGCCCCGGCAAGCAGACCGCCGACTACCTCGACCGCATCCTGCAGCGCCTGACCACGGCGGGCGCGCTCTACCTGGCCGCGGTCTGCATGATTCCGACGCTGTTGATTACGGAGTACGGCGTCCCGTTCTACTTCGGTGGCACCAGCTTGCTCATCGTCGTCAGTGTCTCGCTGGACACGGTCGCCCAGATCGAGGGTCACCTGCTGACCAAGCACTACGATGGGCTCATGGGCAGCGGCTCGAGCGGGAACGTCCGAGGACGCCACCGTCGCCTGATTGAGAAGACGAAAGACACCACCTGAGGAGGGCGCGTGAACCTCATCCTCTTTGGTCCGCCAGGCGCGGGCAAGGGCACACAGGCCGGGTCGCTCTGTGCTGAGTTCGGTATGGTCCAGGTCGCTACCGGAGACATCTTCCGGAGAAACCTGAAGCAGAACACCGACCTCGGGCAGTTGGCGCGGTCCTTCATGGACGAGGGCCAGCTCGTTCCAGACGAAGTGGTCTGGAAACTGGTCGAGGATCGCCTCGGCGATGAGGATGTCCAGTCGGGCGTTCTCTTCGACGGCTTTCCGCGGACGGTGAAGCAGTCGGAGCTGTTGGTGGCCTGGGCCGAGTCGAGCGGCTGGAAGCTGGCCGGTGTGGTCGCGCTGGAGGTCCCCGACGAGCAGCTCGTGCGACGGCTGTCCGGTCGCAGGACATGCCTGGACTGCGGGTCCACGTACCACGTGGACCACAACCCTCCCGCGGTCGAGGGGACCTGCGACCGCTGCGCCGGAAAGGTCGTCCAGCGCAGCGACGACACCGAGGCCACGGTGAAGGCCCGACTCGCTACCTACCACCAGCAGACCGCGCCAGTGCTCGAGTTCTTCGATTCCAAGGGGCTGGTCTCGCGAGTGGACGGTGTCGGTGGCATCGACGGGGTCGCTGGGCGCATCCGCACCGCGCTGGGATGATCGCGGTCAAGCAGCCCTGGGAGGTCCAGCGCATGCGGACCTCGGCGAGGCTGCTGGCCGAGGTCGCCGAGATAGTCCGAAGCGCGGTCCGCGTGGGTGTCACGCCCGTCGAACTGGACGCGTTGACCGAACGGTCGATCCGGGAGCGCGGCGCCAGGCCCGCATTCAAGGGCTACCAGGTGGGCCGGGATGTGTTTCCGGCCTCTCTGTGTTCGAGCCGTAACGAGCAGGTGGTTCACGGCATCCCCGACGATCGGCCGCTCCTCGAGGGGGACCTCATCAGCCTGGACTTCGGGCTGGAGTACGAGGGCTACTTCGCGGACCTGGCGTTCACCCAGGTGCTCGGCCCCGTCCCACCCCGGGTCCAAGAGCTCCTTGACGTGACGCGAGAAGCTCTATATACGGCGGCGTCCTGTGCAGTACCCGGTGCACGCGTTGGAGACATCGGTCACCGGGTCCAGACGATGGTCGAAGCATCTGGCTTCGGGGTCGTCCGGCAGTACGTAGGTCATGGCATCGGAAGGAACCTCCACGAGGAGCCCTCCGTTCCAAACTACGGCAAGGCTGGCACGGGTGCTCTCTTGAAGCCGGGCATGTGCATCGCCATCGAACCGATGGTCACGATGGGCAGCTGGAGGTGCCGCACCCTGGGCGACCGCTGGACGGTCGTGACCGCGGATGGCTCTCTCGCTGCCCATTTCGAACACACGGTTCTCGTGACGTCGCATGGGCCCGAGATTCTCACCGCGCTGTCCTAGCGCAATCTGACAACCGTCCACCTATGAACCGGTCTACCGGCGAGGAGAGGACAGACATGAAAGTCCAGGCTTCTGTGAAGAAGATGTGCGACAAGTGCCACGTCATTCGACGACGGGGCGTGGTTCGCGTCATCTGCGAGAACCCCAAGCACAAGCAGCGACAGGGCTGAGAGGAGACGTCCCATGGCACGCATCGAGGGCGTCGATCTCCCGCGCAACAAGCGCGTGGACATCGCCCTGACCTACATCTACGGCATTGGCCGTGCTACCGCTTCGCGCATCTGCGCCGACGCTCAGGTCGACGCGCACGTTCGCGTCCAGGACCTCAGCGAGGTCGAGGTCGCGAGGATTCGCGAGATGATTCAGCGCAACTGCACGGTGGAAGGTGAGCTCCGTAAGGAGGTCGCCATGAACATCAAGCGCCTGATCGATCTCGGCACCTACCGCGGTCTCCGCCACAAGCGGGGCCTGCCTGTTCGTGGCCAGCGCACTCACACCAACGCACGGACCCGCAAGGGCCCCAAGCGCGTCCCCGGTCGTCGCCGGTAGCTCGGAGTTCAGAATATGGCTTCCCCCAAGAAGAAGAAGGCCGGGCGCCGGGTAAAGAAGAACATCCCCGCTGGGGTCGTTCACATCCAGGCGACGTTCAACAACACCATCGTGACCATCACCGATCCCGCCGGGAACACCGTCGCGTGGTCCAGCGCTGGCGTGAAGGGCTTCAAGGGCTCGCGCAAGAGCACGCCCTTCGCTGCTCAGCTCGTGTCCGAGGACGCCGCCCGCAAGGCGATGGACCACGGCATGAAGACGGTCGGTGTGTTCGTGAAGGGTCCGGGTTCTGGTCGTGAGTCCGCGCTGCGGGCCATCGCGAACACGGGCCTCAAGATCACGATGATCAAGGACGTGACCCCGATTCCGCACAACGGCTGCCGCCCCCCCAAGCGCCGTCGGGTCTGATTTCAATCCCTGGCGAAGGCCCGTGGCGCGGTGACGCTCCACGGGTCTCGGCATGACCACCGGTCCGCGTGTTTCGCGCGGAGTCGCTTCATCTGTTCGGGGTGAAGAACCTGGCCCTGGTCTGGCCTGGAAGAAGCCCCGGAGAGGAAAGAGTACACATGGCTAACCCCCTCGCTGAAAGCGTCTACGGCAACTGGCGCAACCTCATCAAGCCCCGGGCCGTGGAGCGCGACACCCGCTCGAACGGCACCTACGGCAAGTTCGTGGCTCGCCCCCTCGAGCGCGGCTTCGGTATCACCATCGGCAACTCGCTTCGTCGCGTGTTGCTGTCCAGCCTTCAGGGCTGCGCGGTGACCTCGGTTCGCATCGAAGGCGTCCTGCACGAGTTCTCCAGCATCCCTGGCGTGGTCGAGGACGTCACCACGATCGTGCTCAACCTCAAGGGCGTGCTGGTCAAGACCGGTGCGATCACGAGCTTCACCGGCTCGATCGCTTGCACCGGTAGCCCCGGTGGCGCTGTGGTCGTCACGGCCAAGGACATCGTGTTCCCAGAAGGGGTGGACGCGGAAATCCTGAACCCTGACCACCCGGTCGCTACCCTGACCCAGGACGGCGAGTTCGGCGCTGAGCTGCACTTCGGCATGGGCAAGGGCTACGTGCCCGCGGTGCAGAACAAGCTGGCGGAGCAGCCCCTGGGGCTGATTCCAGTCGACTCGATCCACACGCCGATCAAGAAGGTCAAGTACACGGTCACCAACGCTCGCGTTGGCCGTCGCACCGACTACGACAAGCTCTCGCTCGAGGTCTGGACCGACGGGTCCGTGGTCCCCGAGGACGCGGTGGCCTACGCCGCCAAGATCCTGC
>CALGIB010000480.1 GCA_937915955.1 uncultured Pseudomonadota bacterium | reverse complement strand
GACCTGGCCTTCGTCGCCTTCATCGTCGGCGCGCTGTTCTTCTGGCGCCTGGGGTCGAGCAAGGTCGCCGTCCGTCGGGCCCGCGCCGAGATCCCCCTGGTCCTGGGCGGCTGGGGCACCCGCGGCAAGTCCGGCGTCGCGCGGCTCAAGGCCGCGCTGTTCGAGGGCCTGGGCTACGACGTGGTCTGCAAGACGACGGGCTGCGAGGCCATGCTGCTGCGCACGCCGCCGCTGGCTGGCGCGGTCGAGGTCTACCTGTTCCGGCCCTTCGACAAGGCCACCATCTGGGAGCAGGCCGACGTCCTGGGCCAGGCCGCGCGCCTGGGCGCGGAGGTCTTCGTCTGGGAGTGCATGGCCCTGCGGCCCGAGTACGTCGAGCAGCTCCAGCTCCACTGGACGCAGGACGACGCCAGCACGATCACCAACACCTACCCCGACCACGAAGACGTCATGGGCCCCACCGGCGACGACGTCGCGGACGTCATCTGCCGCTTCATGCCGGGCCAGGCGCTGGCGCTGACGACCGAGGGTCAGATGATGCCCGTGCTGCGGGACCGGGCCGCGGAGCTGGGCACCGAGCTGGTGGAGATCGACGAGCGGCAGGTGGCCTCGCTGCCCGCCGACCTGCTGCTGCGCTTCCCCTACCAGGAGCACCCGGCCAACGTCACGCTGGTGGCGGAGCTGGCCCGTCAGCTCGACCTGGACGTCGAGGAGGCGGTGGTGTTGATGGCCGACCACGTCGTGCCGGACCTGGGCGTGCTCGCGACCTACCCGCCGCTGCGGCACCGGGGCCGGACCCTGGAGTTCAGCAACGGCAGCTCCGCCAACGAGCGCACCGGCTTCTTGAACAACTGGCGCCGCTGCGGCTTCGATCGGCACAGCCCCGTGGAGAACGCCGGCGAGTTCCTGGTGGCGGTCATCAACAACCGCTACGACCGCGTCGCCCGCAGCCAGGTCTTCGCCGAGATCATGGTCCACGACGCCATGGCCCACCGCTACGTGTGCATCGGCACCAACCTCGAGGGCCTGATGGGCTACCTCGGGCACGCGCTGGACCAGCGGGCCGCGCGCATCGACGTCTTCGGAGGAGGGCCCGAGGCCGCCTCGGGGCGCCTCGACCAGCTCGCGCTCGAGCTGCGGATCTGTGACGTCGCCTCCGAGCTTCGAGCCGTCGAGGAGTTCCTGGCCCTGCCGCGGACCACCCTGGACGCGCTCTGCGAGGGGCTCGCCGAGGCCGTGCTGTCCTGCCCTGCGCGGGCCCTGACCGCCGCCCAGGCGCGGGCCCAGCTCGGCGAGATGGTGCCGGGGCTGCTGGCGCTGGCCGAGGAGGCCGGGCCGGTCTTCCACGCGCGCGCCCAGCCGGAGGCGCCCTTCCACGACGGCCAGGATCAGCGCTTCGGGCGCGTCGGGGCCGGCGAGCAGTGGGTCGAGCTGGCCGTGGAGTCCCTGCGCTTCGCGTCCCTGCGAAGGGCCTGCCTCGAGGCTGTGCGCTACTCGGCCGGCGGCGGCGCCCAGCCTGGGGATCTGGCTGCCCTGGACGCCTCCGTGCGAGCGCTGTACCGCGAGGTCTTCCTCTCTCACGTCATCGTGGTGGACGACTACGGGGCCACGGGCGACCAGATCAACGAGCGCATCGCCATGGCCTGCCCTCTGGGCAGCTTCGTGCGCGTGATGAGCTGCCAGAACATCAAGGGCACTGGCCTGGATCTGGTCTACCGCTGGGTCTTCTCGCGTCGCCCGATGGAGTGGGCCGAGCAGCTCACCGACCGGGACGCGGACGTGCGCCAGCGGGCGCTGCAGGCGCTGTTCGAGTGGCGCGAGTGGTCCATCCCGCTGATCCAGGAGGTCCGGCGGGCGCTCGAGCGCGTGCCCGAGGGCGTCTCGGGCCTGCGCGGACAGGTGGAGCGGCGCCTGGGCGAGGAGCTCCGGCAGCGGGGCCAGGCATTGCACCGCGGCGCCGCCGCCCCGCGGCGCCAGCGCGGCTTGTTGGCGAGCCTGCTCTTCGAGCTGGTGGATCCCTTCCGAGGCATCCTGCGACGGTGGCGGGCCGACCAGATCGTCAACGACCTGGCCGAGGGGCGGGTCAGCCACGCCCGGGCGCGGGACGAGCTGCACAAGCTGACCCTGGTGCAGCGCGGCGAGCTGATCGACGCGGACTGAGCGGCGGGCCCGGTTAGCTGCGCCCCATGCGCGTCGCCTTCTTCGGTACCCCCGCCTACGCCGTCCCCACCCTGGATGCCCTGGTCCAGGCGGGGCACGAGCTCGTCACCGTCGTCGCCCAGCCCGACCAGCGGCACGGCCGCGGCCGGAGGCTCCAGAGCCCTCCGGTCATCCAGCGCGCCCGTGAGCTCGGCCTGCAGACCCGCCAGCCGCGCGGGGTGCGCTCCGGGCCCTTCCCGACCAACTACGGCGAGCTGGTGCTGGACGTGGCCGTGGTCGTCGCCTACGGCCGCATCCTCACTGCGCGGCTGCTCGCCGTGCCCCGGCTGGGCTGCGTGAACGGCCACGGCTCGCTCCTGCCTCGCTGGCGCGGCGCCGCCCCCATTCAGCACGCCCTGCTCGCCGGCGACGCGGTGACCGGCGTGACGACCATGCAGATGGACGAGGGCCTGGACACAGGCGACATGCTGCTGTCGCGCTCGCTGCAGATCGGGGCCGACGAGACCCACATGCAGCTCCGTGGGCGCCTGGCGGCCCTGACCGCCGAGCTCGTCGTCGAGACCCTCGAGCGCCTCGAGGAGATCGAGCCCACGCCTCAGCCCGCCCAGGGCGTCACCCACGCCCACATGCTGCTCAAGGAGCACGGCCTGCTGGACTGGTCCCGCCCCGCCAAGGAGCTGCACGACCAGGTGCGTGGTCTGCAGCCCTGGCCCGGCACCTCCTGCCCCTTCCGGGACGGCGTCTTCAAGCTCACCCGGGCCCGCCTCGGCGAGGGCTCGGGCCAGCCCGGGCGCGTCATCGAGGCCGGCAAACGCCTGCTCGTGGCCTGCGGCGAGGGCGCGCTCGAGGTGCTCGAGGGTCAGCTGCCTGGCAAGAAGGCCGTCTCGGGTCGGGATCTGGTCAACGGCGGGCGCATCCAGGTCGGCGAACAGCTCGGGTGACGCCGGGCTGACACCGCCGTTCCTGCCCGCAGGCTCGGCCCACGGTTCCAGCTCCTCGAGGCTCACGCGTTGAGTCACCGAGGACCTGGATGACGCGCACCGATCCCCAGCTGTTGAGCGCCTACCGAGGCGGCGACGAGCGCGCCTTCGAGCTGCTGGTCCACCGCCACGGCGGGGCCATCAAGTCCTACGCCCTGCGCATGCTGCACAACCCCGAGCAGGCCGAAGAGGTCTACGAGGAGACCTTCCTGCGGGTGGCCTCGGCCCGGGGCCGCTGGGAGGAGCGGGGGACCGTGCGCGGCTGGCTCTTCACGATCGCCCACCGCCTGTCGCTGGACATGCTGCGGCGTCGCCAGGTCCGCCAGCGGGCCATCCCGCACCTCGTCCAGATGGAGCGCTACCGGGTCAGCCCCTCGCCCGAGGCCCTGGCCGAGCTCGGCCAGCGCGCCCAGCAGCTCGAGGCCGCGCTGGGTCGCCTGTCCGAGGAGCACCGCGAGATCCTCCTGATGCGCCTGGTCCACGGCCTGTCCGCCAAGGAGGCCGGCCAGGCCCTGGGCCTCGAGGTCGACCAGGTCCACTCGCTGCTGTCCTATGCCCGCAAGCGGCTCAAGCAGGAGCTCGTCGTTCCCGCCCGCCGATCGAGGATGTCATGAGCCACGCCCCCCTGGATCATGAGCTGGCCCGCCTCGGCGCGCCCAAGGACGGGCTGCCCGTCGCGACCGCCGGGGACATCCTGGCCCGGTCCTCGGCGCTCACGCCGCTGGTGGTCGGGCTCTCGGGGTGGAAGCTGGGCGGCGCGCTGCTGGCCGCTGGCCTGCTGGGGGGGCTCGGCGGGGCCGCGGTCTGGCAGGCGCTGAGCGGCCCAGGTGCCCACGACACGGTCGTGCTGACCCAGGTCGTCGAGCAGATCGTCGAGGTCCCCGTCGGGGTCCGGGTCCCCGGCCAGGCTCCGCCGCCCATCGTGCGCACGGTGCGCGTCCCGTCCCTCTGCGAGCACCCCAGCGAGCCCGCCGAGGCTGCGGTGGCCGAGGCGGGGCACCAGGAGCCCGAGCAGGAGTTCGACGCCGCCTGGCTGCGCGAGCTGCCCTCGCCCGAGCAGCGTCCTGCCGAGCCGGTCGAGGCCCCCTTGGTCGCCGAGATGGCGCAGCCCGACCTGGGTCGAGGTCCGGACCAGGCCCTGCGGCTGCGGGTCGGGAGCCGGATCAGCCGCTCGCCCGAGCGCCCCCTCGGCGCCGAGGCGGCCGTTGAGTGGGTGGGCTA
>CALGIB010000479.1 GCA_937915955.1 uncultured Pseudomonadota bacterium | reverse complement strand
TCGGCACCTGCGAAAACATCCCATCGGTGATGAGGCCGAGCGCGCCCAGCGCCAGCGCAGCCAGGGCCAGCCACGCCCTGCGGTTCACCGCTGGCTCATGTTGTTGCCCGAGGCGTTCTGCTTGTGGCCCAGCAGCTTCATCAGGCGCAGCATCAGGCGGTCCTTGAGGCTGAGCTTCTTCTTGTGGGCGGTCCGGGGCATGGGCTCAGCGTGCCTCAGTAGTCGTCGCCACGCCAGACCTTCATGCCCATCGCGGGGTCGTCGGGGTCGTAGCCCGGCGGGTTGTCGACGCAGCTGCCCTCGGGGCGCTCCTGCTGGCACCAGCCGCCGGGGGTCTTGCACTTGTCCTCCTCGCCGGTGCAGTAGCGGGCGAAGAGGTCGTCCTCGTACTCACCCCAGGTGGGGTGGTGCAGGGCGTAGGTGGGGTCGTAGAGCTGGCCGTTGACCTCTACCGCGACGTGATTCCAGTGCTGCCAGACCTTGGGCTCGGTGCCGACCGCGGCGATCTCGCGGGTCTCGTACATGGAGAAGGTCTCGGGCGAGGGCTTCCGGAAGCTCATCATCACCCACTGGGCGTCGACGCCGTGCTGCTCGACCATGGCCATGTAGCCGCCGCGGTACTCGCCGCAGGCGGACTGCTTGTTGTCCAGCCAGACGTGGGCCTGGTTGTCCTTGTCCTTGGGCCGCATGAAGGCGCCGTAGCTCCGCTCGCCCCGGTCCCCCATCGCCTCGATCCCGCGCAGCACGGCCAGCGCGATGCGGTCCTCGGCGGCCTCGACCTGGTCCTCGGGGGTGACCGAGCGCGCCGGCAGCCCCTCCAGCCAGGTGGCCGTCCAGATGAGCATGCGCTCGTACAGGGGCGTGCCCGCGATGGGCTCGGCCCAGGTGGTCACGACGGGCAGGCTCAGGCGCAGCTGCTCGGGGCCGGGCCGGACGAGGATCTCCAGATCCCAGACGCCGACGCGGGGCTCGAGGTCGAGCGCGGCGCTGCCCTGGCCGAGGTCCACCTGGACGGGAAGGCCCTCGCCGCGAGGGACCAGGCGGGCGTCCACGGGGACGGCGGGATCCAGCTCGAGCTCGAGCACCAGGCTGCTGCCGGCGATGGCCGCGATGGCTCCGTGGGTGCCGCCGGTGAGCTGGCGGTCCGGGTCCAGATGCCCGCCCTCGAGCAGGAACACTTCGTCCCCGATCGCTCGGTTCGGCGTGGCCCAGTCTGGCCCTGACTGCTCGTGATGCAGCCGGCCCGCGCCCGTCGCGGTGAGCCGGCGGGGGGCGTGGTCCGGGATGGGCAGCGAGGCCGCTTCAGGCGGCGCGACGAGGGTCGAGCCCGAGCAGGAGAGGAGCAGGAGAGTCAGCACGAGGGCGCTCTAACCGGGTAGCCTCGCGCGCATGAGGCGTGCGCTGGTGGTGTTGATGCTCGGGGCGCTGCTTCCCCTGGCGAGGGTGCTGCTCGATCCCTTCGGGACGCTGCCCGGTGACGAGCTGGGCGACGTCTACAAGCACGCCTGGGCGTTCTGGCACGCCACCGTCTCGCCGGGGCTGTGGACCGAGTACCTCAACGCCCCTGACGGCGGCCTGCTCTTCGACGTGATGTGGCTGCCCTCGCGGCTGGCGGCGCCCTTGACCTGGGTCACGGGGGCGGTCTTCGCCTGCAACGTGTTCGTCTGGCTGAGCCTGGTGCTGGTCGGGCTGTGCACGTGGGCGGCGGCCAGGGACCTGAGCGATCGGCCCTGGGCACCCATCTGCGCGGGGCTGCTGGCCCAGACGGCGCCCTTTCTGCTGGGCTACCCGCTCTACAGCGGGGTCTACGAGCGCCTGGCGGTCTGGGTGTTCCCGCTGCTCCTGCTGGGCCTGTCCCGGGTCGCCGAGCGAGGCGACGTGCGCTGGTCCCTGGTCTGCGCGCTGGGGCTGGGGGCGGCGGCGTCGGGCTGCCAGGTCTACGGCGTCTACGCGGTGATGCAGATCGGCGTGATGCTGCCCTGGCTGCTGTGGCGTGCGCGCAGGGAGCGACACCTGCTGCGACTCCTGGCCACGCTGGCGCTGCTGGCCGCGGTCTTGACGGGGCTGGCCGCCCTGACGATCTGGGCGGCCCAGCACCCCATGAGCCTGGCCCCCCAGGAGCACCGGGAGAGCCTGGGGCTGGGCCCACGGGCGGCCGAGGTCGAGTGGGGCCGGCTCGGGCTGATGTTGGACCCGACGCAGGCGCGCACCCAGCCCCTGGTCCTGAGCGGGGATCGCCTCGCCAAGACCCAGTACCTGGGCTGGGTGCCGCTGATCCTGGGGCTGGTGGGCGCGGCCTGGGACCGCCGGCCGCGGGTCCTGCTGGGCGTCGGGCTGGGGCTGACGGCCGCGGTGGTCTCGCTGGGGCCGCTGGACGGCTGGAACCTGCTGAACATCGCGGCGATGTGGACGGTGCCCGCGCTCGGGAGCCAGCCGAACACCTGGCAGCTCCTCGCGCTGTTCTCGCCGCTCTGCGCGCTCGGGGTGGCCGCGCTGCTGGACCGCG
>CALGIB010000478.1 GCA_937915955.1 uncultured Pseudomonadota bacterium | reverse complement strand
TCGGAGAGGACTCATGCATCGCCCAGGGTGGCGTGCTCCTGGGGGAGCTCCAGGAGCTGCTCGAGGCCCGCGGCCTGCTCTTCCCGCCCGACCCCACCAGCCGCTACGAGTGCAGCCTGGGCGGCGCCATCGCGTGCAACGCCTCGGGCGCCCGGAGCTTCCTCTACGGACCCACCCGGCCCTGGGTCGAGCAGGTGCAGGTCGTGCTGCCCGATGGACGCATCCTCGAGGCCGACCGCAGCACGCCCATACCGGCGGACTGGCCGGTGCCACGGTGGACCGAACCCCAGGTGAAGACGGCCGGCGGCTACTTCCCCGCGGACAACCTGCTGGACCTGCTCATCGGCAGCGAGGGCACGCTGGGCCTGATCACGCGGGCCCGCCTGCGCCTGACCCGAGCGCCCGAGCAGCTCTTCAGCGTCCTGGCCCTGTTCCCCTCGACCGCCTCGGGGCTGGACTTCGTGCGGGCGCTCAAGGCCAGCGCCTCGGTCAGCCCTCGCCTGATCGAGTGGTACGACAGCCACAGCCTGGAGCTGGTGCGCAGGCGCGTGCCCGAGCTGCCCGAGCTGGCCAGCGCGGCCGTCTGGTGCGAGCAAGAGGCCACCGAGGCGACGATCGAGGCCAGCATGGACGCCTGGATGGAGCTCATCGAGGCCAGCGACGCGCTGGTCGAGCACACCCTGTTCGCCGACGACGACAAGGGCCTGGAGCGGCTGCGCGCCATCCGACACGCCGTGCCCGCCGGGGTCAACGACCTGGTCAGCGCTCACGGGGTGCCCAAGGTCGGCACCGACTTCGCGGTGCCCGACGCCCACCTGGCCGAGATGATGGCGCTGTACGAGGCCGTGGACATGGAGCACGTCCTGTTCGGCCACGTCGGCGACGGCCACCTGCACCTGAACCTGCTGCCCTCGGGCCCCGACGAGCTGGAGCGCGCCTGGGCGATCTGGCGGGGCCTGTACCGCCAGGCGCTGGCCTTCGGCGGTAGCCTGTCCGCCGAGCACGGGGTCGGCAAGCTCAAGCTGCCTTACCTCGAAGAGATGGTTGGAAGCAGGGTTATCGGCGAGTTCCGTGCACTCCGTCGGCACATCGATCCGGCCTGGATCCTGGGTCGAGGGACCCTGATCGATCCAGACGTGTAAGGTTGCCGAAGCCTCCGCCGTTTCCAAGGCGGAGGAAGAGATGAGGACCCACTGGAGTGAGCTCGGCCACGCAGGCCCACGCTGGACGCGGACTGGCCCCGCTCGAGGAAGAGCGGGAGGTCGTGCTGCGCCTGAAGCAGGGCGACCGCATGGCGCTGGCGCAGCTCTACGAGTGGTACGGGGACCGCCTCTTCCGGCAGATCATCCTGCCCAAGCTGCCCATCACCGACCTGGCCGAGGACGTCCTGCGGGACACCTTCAGGATCACGGTCGAGCGGATCGAGCAGTACAACCCCGAGGACCGCAGCATCTTCTTCTGGATGCGGCGGATCGCCATCAACCGCGCCATCGACGTCCACCGCGCGCACGCTCGGCGGGAGCGCCTCCAGGACCAGGTCGAGCAGAACCTCGACCGCACAATGGGTGCGGCTCCTCCGGCCCCGGACCGCGGACAGGAGGTCGAGGAGACCCGCGAGCTCGTCGAAGAGGCGCTCGCGCTCTTGAACCCACGCTACGCGCAGGCCATCCGCTTGCGCTTGATCGAGGACCGTGACCGTGAAGAGTGCGCCGAGGCCCTCGGCGTGTCGGTCGGCAACTTCGACGTGATCTTCCACCGGGCCTGCAAGGCCTTTCGCCAGAAGTACCCCCCACGATGACTCCCGAGAAGCAGGCAGCGCTGATCGCCGAGTGGCTGGACAAGCCGCCGGGTACGCCGCCCCCCGAGGGCGTCGATCCGGATGCGATCGAGACGATCTTCGCGCTCAGCCCCCAGCGGGCTCCGGCGCCGAGGGTCTCGATCGACGACATCCTGGCGGGTGTCGGGTCCGGGCCGTTCTTCGAGAACAAGGTCGCGGAGCTCCCGCTGGCCCAGGCCGCGCCTGCGCCGGTCGCCGAAGAGCCGGAGGAGCCCCAGCACACCCAGGTCATCGACCTCGCCGCGCGTCGTCGGCGTCGCATCTGGGGCGGCGTCGGGGTGGCCGCGATGGCCGCGCTCGTGCTCTTCAGCGTGGTGCCCGAGCAGGGCTTCGACGAGCTGGCCGAGGCGCCCATGCCCGCCGAGCAGCAGGCCGCACCCACCGGGGCCACCGCCGAGCCCGCCGCGGTGATCGAGCAGCTCCGGGACTCCGGCGAACGGCAGCAGGCAAAGCCCGCGACGGCGAAGTCCGAGGCCCTGCCTCCGGCTCCCCCCACCGACGGCCTGGAGGGCAAGATTCAGCCGAGCTCCGGACGCTACGACGAGCTCCAGCTGAGCTCGGGGGGCGCCTCCTCGAGCTACGGCGAGGACCCCGCTCCGAGGGCCGCCCCTGCCCAGGAGCTCCAGGACTACGCCGGCAACACCGCGGACGAGGTCGATCGCGGCGCCTTCGAGGAGGCCGAAGAGGCCCAGGTCGCCAGCCGGGTGGCGGACCTGACCAGCTCCGGCGCGACCAGCCAGGCCGCCTACGAGGCGCTCTCCGACGACGAGCAGGCGCCCAGCAAGCAGAAGCGCGCCGAGGACCGACGCCGCACCCGAGGTGAGCCCTCGAGCCGACCCAGCTCCTCGTCCGCGGTGGCCGAGCTGGACATGGAGCCCAGCGCGGACGACTGGGACGACACGCCCGCCGAGATCGCCCCCATCCCCACCGACCTCGACGGACTCCGCGCCGCCGCGGTGCCCGGGGACTACGGCAGCTCCTGGTACCTCAAGGCCCTGAGCGACGACGAGCTCGCGCGCTTCGACAAGGCCATCGAGACCGGGACCGAGTCGGACCTGATCAGCGACCCCAACGCGCGCATCGGCCAGGACATGGCCTTCCGCGCGGCGAAGCTGGCGCTGGCCGCCGGCGCCGACGCCGAGGCGCTCCGCTACACCCGCCAGGGTCAGGCCCGCAGCTCCGCGAACACGGCCTTCCTCTCGAACCTCTACTACATCGAGGGGCGCGTCCTGGAGCGCCAGGGCGACACCGAGGGCGCCAAGCGGGCCTACACGGCGGCCGCCAACCTGAACCGGGCAAGGTAGACGCTCCCGCGGCGGTCGGCCGGACCTACAGGACCGAAGCGCCGGAGGCGCGCAGGGAGGCAAGGGGGCGGCGCCCCCTCAGGGATAGAAGTACGCGGGCGTGCCCTCGACCTCGAAGACGATGGACATGGCGTCACAGGTGCCGTCCTGGTCCAGGTCGATGTCCGCCGCCAGCGGCAACAGCCCCTCGAGCAGGCCCGCGACCTCGCCGATGTCGCTCAGCTCGGTGAGCACGTCGAAGTCGGTCAGCGGCACCGCGCCGCCGAAGTAGCCGAGCATGTACCCGTCCTCGTCCAGCTCGCCGTAGACCTGGGCCTGCTGCATGTGGAAGGTGAGGAAGACGTCCAGGATCTGCACCGGAAGCACGACCTCGAAGCCCTGGGGCTGAAAGACGCCGGCCGCCAGCGGGATGGACGCATCGAGCCCGGGCTCGATGTCCGGGTCCCGGTCGAAGGTCTGATGATCCAGGATCTCCCCGTCGGTGCCCACCATCGGCACGCCGCGAGCGCGCCACAGACCGAAGTCCACGCAGCTGTCCTGCAGCGGGTGGTCCACGCGCGTGAGCTCGGCCATGACCAGCAGCTCCCCGCTGCGGATGCTGTCCTCGATGAGCCCCGAGACCGCAACCGCCTGGGTGGCCTCGAGCGTCGGCAGGATGCCGGACAGCGCGTTGTCGATGCCCTCCACCCCGTCAGGGCGGGTCACGTCCGCGATGCCGCAGCCGTCCGAGTCCCCGCCCGAGGTGGTGTGCCCGTCCAGGTCGAAGCCCCAGGCGCGGCCCTGATCGTCCCGACGAGCAACGTCCATGGCCGAGAC
>CALGIB010000477.1 GCA_937915955.1 uncultured Pseudomonadota bacterium | reverse complement strand
ACCACGATGGAGGTCAAGCGGTGCCCGGGTCTGTACGTCTTCGGCGAGCTGCTGGATTTGACCGGTCCGATCGGCGGTTTCAACTTCCAGGCCGCGTTCTCGACCGCCGAACTGGCGGCCCGAGCCGCCTGCGCCTGAGCTCAGCCAGGCACGGCGACCGGCGGCAGGATCAGGATCTCCACGGCTCCACCGCAGGCGTCCCGGAGCTGATCACGGGTGGACTCGACGCGGTCCCCGGCGATCCGCAACGTGAGCGTCACGTTCGCACCATAGTCTGCCTGTACCGGTTCGATCCCGAGACGATGAAGCGAGCCCTGGACGGCTCCAGCCAGCTCGTATCCGTAGGTGATCGTCAGGGGAGTGAGCACCGCGACGCGGAGGGTCTGTGCGTCATCCAGCACCGACGCAGCGGCAGCCCCGTAGGCCCGCGCCAGGCCACCGACCCCCAGCTTCAAGCCGCCGAAGTAGCGCACCACGACCACCACCGCGTTGGTCAGCCCGTGGCCCTCGAGCTGCTTGAGGATGGGCGCTCCAGCCGAATGGTGGGGCTCGCCGTCGTCCGAGGACCGAGCGTCCTCGCCGATTCGCCATGCCCAGCAGTGGTGCCGGGCGTCATGGAAACGCGCGCGCACCTGGCTCACGAAGGCCAGGGCCTCGTCCGGGCTGGCGCAGGGCTGGGCCAGGCCGATGAAGCGCGAGCGCTTGACCTTGTCGATCTCCACCTCGTGCGGGCCTGCCAGCGTCAGGAAGCTCATGGCAGCGCGTCGGTCGCCTCGTAGACCCGGGTCTCCCCGGTCTCCTTGTCGACCTCGAGCTCGAACCAGCCGCCGCGGGAGGCGACGATCTGGTTGGAGTAGTCCACGCCCATCCCCATCGGCGAGGTCACGATGTGCTCCTCACGCACGTCGTAGGCGCCCACCTGGGCGACGGCGGGCTCGGCTCCGAGGTCGTAGTTGTAGATCAGGTAGGCCGGACTGAGCTCGCCGGTCTCGTCGTGGGTCTCGGCCATGTGCCAGGCGCGCACGAAGTCCTCGTCGGTGTTGGCCCAGAGGCCGTAGAGGTCGGCGGGGTCGTCGGGGATGGCGCAAGCGAGGGTGAGCAGCAGCATGCCGGGACTCTAACCCTTGGCCAGCGCCAGCTCCCACACCTCGACCCGCTCTCGGGTCCGACGGACGCGGCCCGTCTCGTCCGGCGCGGGCTTGACCTTGCGGCGCAGCCTCTGGACCAGCCGGAAGCGGCCACGGTCCAGCTCGGTCTGTATGGGATGGGGCTCGTCGGGCTGGACCAGCTCCATGATGTTCGAGAACAGCATCACCACCCGCCCCTCGGGGGCCAGGCGTCGGCTGGCCTGCTCGAAGAAGCGCTCGAAGAGCCCGTCCTGGAAGAGCAGCGCGCGCTCGACCAGGCTCTCGGCCTGGCCCCGCATCCACGGCGGATTGAACACGATCAGGTCCATGGGCGGACCGCCCTCTCCGAGCAGATCGCACACGGACAAGCTGACGGGCCAGGCGTCGGTGCGCCGCTTCAGCTCCTGGGCCAGGCTCTCGATGGCGTTGGGGTTGTCGTCGGTGGCGTAGACCTGCTCGAACCGGGCCTTTCCGAGCATCAGGGCCAGCACGCCACAGCCGGTCCCTACATCCACGGCGCGGGTTCGTGCGCCCTCGTACTGACTGAGCCAGGTCGCGAAGAGCTCGAGGTGCACCGTCCGCGTCGGCGCATAGGTACCGTAGAAGGGATGGACGCGGTGGCCGAGCACCGCCAGGTGCACGCCCTCCTCGTAGCGGGTCCAGGCGCCGTAGAGCTCCTGGACTCGGACGAAGGGCAGCGAGAAGCGCCGCAGGCCCGGGTACAGCAGCTCCAGGAAGCCGATGGTGCGCGCGTCCTGAAGATCCAGGCAGTGGTCGCGGATGGGCGCGAGGAGCCGCATGGCGGCCTCTCGACCGGTGCGACGGTGTTCCTGACGGGTCGCGTAGTCCGCGCCCTGGGGCAGAGCGGGCAGCAGCTCTTGCAGCTGGGCCAGGATCTCCGCGCCGGTCTTGTACAGGTCCGTCACGATCTGCACCTCGCCGTCGCGCAGGCGCTTGGCGGCCAGCCGAGGCGGCGTGTTCCCGTCCACCGGCCGGGCGTGGTGGCGCCGAATGGGCTCCGGCCGGTTCAGATCGCCGCCTGTCATGGAGCGGGCGAGACCGAGGCGTCCTCGACCAGGACCGCGAAGAAGTAGCCCATGCCCAGATCGACGTCCCTGGCGACGGTGCCGGTCACCGTGACGGCGTCGCCGACCTGCGCCAGGTCGGCCGTGGTCACGGTCAGGTCGTCCGTGCCCGAGTCCTTGGAGCCGGACCCATCGCTGACGTGGATCCAGTTCTTGCCCAGGATCTCGGGCGTGGACTTGGTGACGGTGCCGGTCACCGTGACGGTCCCGCCTTCGAGCGCCGCCTGCTCCGCGAAGATGGCCGCGACCGTGCGCGCGCCCATGTCCTGGCCCTTGGCGGCAGGCTCGGCGGGGCTGGCCGCGACCGAGGGCCGCTCCGAAGGGGCGGCGCTGGAGGCGCCCAGGTTGCCGAACAGGATCGCGTCGAACGTTCGCCCCAGGGAGGGGCTGGCGAAGTCGGTCATCACCATCGCCCCCTCGATGTGCGCGGTGTCTCCGACCGAGACCGAGGCCGAGGGCACCGCGGCCCACTTCTCTCCCTCGCTGGTGGCCAGGAGCAGGTACGTGTAGCCGCCACCGTCCATGACCTCGAGCACGCTGCCGCCGTTGGGGTCCGCGCTGGCGGCAGCCTCCGGAGCGCTGGAGGTCTCCGACGCGGAGCCGGAGGGGTCGGTGCCGCAGCCCATCGAGAGCAGCGGAATCAGGACAAAGAGAGAGGCGGTCATGGGCTCACCTGGTTGGAGCGCCCGGATAACCGGCCGGCCGGTACACTCGGGAGCCCGTACCCCCGAACACGACACCCGGAGTGCGCCAATGACCACCGAGCTCATGTATCTGCTGCTGACCGCGCTGCTGACCGGCGTGCTGTGGATCCCCTCCGTGCTCGGCCAGGTCAGGAGTCGGGGGCTGCTCCAGCCCCAGGACTACGTGACCTTGCCGACCGCCCCGCTCTCCGACTGGGCCACGCGGGCCAACCGGGCGCACCTGAACGCCGTGGAGAACTTCAGCACCTTCGCTGCGGTGGTCCTCGTCGGTCACCTGCTCGGAGTCTCGACCGGCCTGACCGCTGGGGCCGCCGCCGTCTTCTTCTTCGCCCGCCTCGCGCACGCCGCGGTCTTCCTGGCCGGCGTAAAGCACTTCATGGCCCGCACCCTGGTGTTCACCGTGGCCTGGGCTGCCTTCCTGGTCCTCGCCGAGGAGGTGCTGCGTCTGGGGCGGGCCGCATAGCGGAGCCTGAGCTGCCGCCATAGGCTGCGGACGAGGTGCC
>CALGIB010000476.1 GCA_937915955.1 uncultured Pseudomonadota bacterium | reverse complement strand
CCGCTACGTCATCGACGCCCTGATGATCCTGGTCGGCTGGACCGCGGTCGTCGGCGGCGACAGGGCCCGACGCATCCAGACCGGTCGCGCGGCGGACTACGTCTGGTGGATCGGGGTCGGCGTGCTGTTGCTGGCGGCCTCCGCCGTCTTCGGTGGGGGGCTGGGCTGATGGGTCTGCTCTCCGTCATCATCCTGGCGCCGCTGATCGCGGCGGCCCTGATGCTCCTGGTGCCCGACAAGAGCCGAGGTGCCGTGCGCGCCATCGCGCTGGCGGGCGCCTCGACCAGCCTGGTCGGCAGCCTGCTGGCGGCCTTCCGCTACGACCTGTCCGTCGGCGGCGTGCAGCTCCGCGAGCACGTCGAGATCGTGCCCAGCATGGGCATCGCCTGGAAGCTGGGCGCCGACGGCTGGGGCATCGCGCTGCTGCTGCTCACGGCCATCATCATCTTCGCGGGCGTCTTCGCGACCTGGACGATGAAGGACCGGTCCAAGGAGTTCTACGCGCTGCTGCTGCTCCTGGTGGCCGGCGTGTTCGGCGTCTTCGTCAGCCTGGACCTGTTCGTCTTCTTCCTGTTCTACGAGATCGCGGTCCTGCCGATGTACCTGCTCATCGGCATCTGGGGCAGCAGCAAGGAGGTGCCCGCGGGCGGCCCGCTGGCCTTCATGTGGAAGAGGCTGGACATCGGCGGCAAGGAATACGCCGCGATGAAGCTGACGCTGATGCTGATGCTCGGCTCCGCGCTCATCCTCGCGGCCTTCCTGGGCATGGTCGACGAGGCCGGCGGCAGCACCTGGGACCTCGAGGTCATCCAGGCGCACGGCTTCTCCACCGACCTGCAGCGCTGGGCCTTCCCCGCGCTCTGGATCGGCTTCGGCAGCCTGGCCGGTCTGTTCCCCTGGCACACCTGGTCGCCCGACGGCCACGCCTCGGCCCCTACGGCGGTGTCCATGCTGCACGCCGGCGTGCTCATGAAGCTGGGCGCCTTCGGCTTGATCCGGGTGGGCATGGTCTGCCTGCCCGAGGGCACCGAGATGTGGTGCTGGGTGGTCGGCACCGTCGCCGTGGTCAACATCGTCTGGGGTGCCTTCAGCGCCGCGGGCCAGACCGACCTCAAGTACGTCGTGGCCTACTCCTCGGTCAGTCACATGGGCATCGTGCTGCTGGGAGCCGCGACCATGACGGCCGCGGGCTGGAACGGCGCGATCTTCCAGATGGTGGCCCACGGTGTGATGACCGGCCTGTTCTTCGCGCTGGTCGGCCTGATCTACGACCGCGCCCACCACCGGGACATCTTCAAGATGGGCGGCTTCGCCTCGAAGATGCCGGCGGTGGCGGTCTTCTTCACGCTGGCCTGTCTGTCCAGCCTGGGCATGCCCGGCCTGGCCGGCTTCGCCGCTGAGCTGTTGGTCTTCGTCGGGGCCTGGGAGTCGGCCTCCAGCTGGTGGGCCATCCCGGCCATCCTGGGCGCCTTCGTCACCGCGCTCTACGTGCTGCGCGCCGTGCGGGCGATCTTCTGGGGCGAGGGGCCGCCCACCGCGCAGGCCGACATCCGGGACGCCGAGGGCACCGAGTGGGTGGCTCTGCTGGTGCTCGGCGGCTGCATCGTGCTCTTCGGCGTCGCGCCGGATCTGCTCGTCCAGTACATCGACGTGGCCACGAGCGAGTGGCTGCCCAAGGCGCTCGGGGGTGGCCTGTGAGCTACGCCTTCGGACCCCTCTGGGTCGAGCTCGCGGTCCTGGCCGTCGCTGGCCTGATCTTCGCCGCCGACCTGTTCATGGGCGACAAGCGCGGCCTGGGCGCGCTCGCCGCGATGGGCCTGCTCGGCGTCCTCGTGGCCAGCTTCTTCGTGGATCTGCCGGGCCTGGCCCTGGCCGACACCTACATCGCTGATGCCTCCTCGCTCTACTTCAAGCGCGTCCTGCTGCTGGCGGGCGCTCTGGGCTGCATCGGCAGCGTCGACTTCGTCGACCGGGTCTTCCCCGCGCGGCAGGGTGAGCACTACCTGCTCCTGCTGTTCTCGCTCTCCGGCATGCTGCTCCTGACCGGCGCTCAGGACCTGGTCCTGTGGGTGGTCGGCTTCGAGCTGGCCGGCCTCCCGCTCGCGCTGATGGCGGCGATGCGCAAGGACAAGCGAGGGGCCGAGGCCGGCCTGAAGCTGTTCCTGGCGGGCGCGGCGAGCACGGCGGTGACGCTCTACGGCGTCAGCTTCCTCTGGGGCAGCTCCGGCGGCTCCGAGTTCGCCGGCCTGGCCAGCACCGCCGTGACCCCGCTGTTCGCGCTCGGCGTCTTGCTGGTGCTGGGCGGCGTGGGCTTCAAGATCGGCGCGGTGCCCTTTCACCTGTGGGTGGCCGACACCTACGAGGGCGCGCCGGCTCCGGCGGTGGCCTTCATGTCCGTGGCGCCCAAGATCGCCGTGGTCGCCAGCCTGGCTCGCCTGCTGGGCACGGGCCTGGCGGGGCACAGCGCGATCTGGAGCACGCCGCTGCTCGCGCTGGCCGTGATCACCTTGCTGGTCGGCAACATCACGGCGGTGACCCAGCAAGACAGCCGCCGCTTGCTGGCGCTGTCCGGCGTCGGGCACATGGGCCTGATGCTGCTGGCCCTGGTGGTCGGCGGCACCGAGGCCGTCGCGGCCCTGATGTTCTACGCGCTGGCCTACGTGGTCACGAACATGGGCGCGTTCTTCACGGTGGGCCTGGTGGCCGAGCGCCGCGGAGGGCTGCTGAGGGACTTCGACGGCCTGATCCACAGCTCTCCGTCGTTGGCCGTGGCGCTGCTCATCTTCCTGTTCAGCTTGGGCGGCATCCCCTTCCTGATCGGCTTCTGGGGCAAGCTCGTGCTCTTCTGGGCCGCCTGGCTCGGCGGCTACGGCGGCGTGGTCCTGCTCGGCGTGATCCTCTCGGTCCTGGCGCTCTTCTACTACCTGCGCCTGGCTCGAGCGATGTTCATCCAGCCCAGCACCGAGCCCACGGAGGTGCCCGTGGGCTGGCCCTCGCTGGTGGCCATCGGCCTGTGCGTGGCTCTGACGGTGGGGCTGGGCTTGGTGCCGGGGCCCTTCATCGAGGCGGCGCTGGAGGCGGCGGCGACGCTGACGCCTTAGCTCGCGGGTGCGCGCACGCAGGGGCATGGCCCTGGACTGGGGGGCGGTCTCCGCAGCCCGCATCCACCCAGGTCAACGACGTCGTCCCCAGCGTGGGCGCCGAGGACGTCCGGTTCGGGACCTGGGACGGCGTCAGCTTCACCGAGGACTACGCCCACCCCGAGGTCGTCTCGGTCACGGCGACGGCGGTGGTGCCCATGGCGCTCGGGCTGTTCACGGGGCTGGACACCGTGCTGCTGCCCATGAGCGAGATCGGTGACTCCTACCAGGAGCTGTCCGAGGGCTCGCCAGTCGGCGG
>CALGIB010000475.1 GCA_937915955.1 uncultured Pseudomonadota bacterium | reverse complement strand
CCGAGCCCCTGCGCGAGGGTGTCGGCCGCTGGGTCTTCGGCTGCGACGTGTGCCAGGAGGTGTGCCCGCACAACGTGTCCCCTCCGAGCCCGGACGAGGACGACCTGCTGCCGCGGAACGCCTGGCTGGACCTGCCCTGGCTGCTGGACAGCCCCGACGGGGCGATCCTCGACCGCTTCCTCGGCACGCCCTTGCGTCGCCCGGGCGCCGACGGGCTTCGCCGGAACGCCTGCGTCGTGCTGGGCAACCTGGGCCTCCCCGAGGCGATCCCCTCGCTCGAGCGGGCCACCCGCGGCAGCCCCCTGGTCGCCGAGCACGCGCGCTGGGCGCTCGAACAATTGGGCGCGTGAGCCGTATCGCCCAGGGAGGCATCTGGTCCCTTGCCGGGACCGGCGCCCGGTGCCACTCTGGTCCTTGGAGGATGCGCTGGCCGTGAGCGACCGAAGCCGTCGACGTGCGCGTGAGGCCTGGGTGGCCCGCGTGATCACGTGGGTCTGCGCCTCGGTCTTCCTCCACATCGCCCTGCTGGCCGCTCTCAACCCCATCTGGCCCTGGATCAGCGAGCCCCCCCAGGGTCGGTCGTCGCCCCCGCAGGCGTTGATGGTGCTCGAGCCCTACGAGCCCGAGGAGCCCCTCGTCGAGCCCGAGGAGGAGCTCGATGGCCAGCTCGTCGACCTGCCTGAGCCCAAGGAGCAGGAGAAGCCGATCGACGCCGACTACCTCGCCGAGCACCAGCGCACGGTCGAGGAGGAGACCCGCAGCGAGCGCTACCGGATCAACCCCGAGGTGCTCGCCCCCGAGTTCTCCCTGGAAGACAAGATCGAGATGGCGGACCTCGTCGACGTCAACGCCACCGAGGACTCCACCGGCGCGACCGTCGGCAACGATCGCTTCGACCCGGACCGGGACGGGCGCCTCGCCGCGCTGCCCTCGCCCTACGCGGTGACGAACAAGGATGGCCTGCAGGCCCCAGTACGCGCCAGCCACGCCACCCAGAGCATCGCCGGCGCGCCCAACAACGACCTGCTCGACGAGAAGGTCGGGGTCGCGACGCAGCTGAACACCAAGGAGTTCCTGTACGCGACCTACATCAACCAGATCCGCAGGCTGGTGAACTTCTATTGGAACCAGAACCTGGACAACCTGCCTCCGGGTATGCCCCTGGCGAAGTCCAGCTACGAGACCGTGGTGAACGTGACCATCACCAAGGACGGGCTGCTGGAGCACGTCGAGATCCTGCACCAGTCCGGCGAGCCCAGCCTGGACAACTGCGTGGTCGAGGCCTTCCGCATCGCGGGCCCCTTCCCAGCGCCGCCCGCGGGCCTGGTGGACAAGGACGGGCGGGCGCGGATCCCCGACTTCGGCTTCACCGTGCAGGTCGGGCAGGCGCAGGCCCGCTACGAGGGCATCGACCCCCGCTCGGGGGTGCAGTTCCCGGGCATCCTGAAGGCGCCGCGCTGATCACTCCGCGAGCAGGCTGGCCCGGTAGCTGGGCAGCTTGCCGAGGTGCCCGATGCGGAAGTCCCGGCTGAGGTAGACCATGTGGCCCTGCTCGATGGCCTCCCAGCGGTCCTCGTCGCCGATGCGCTCGCTGCTGACGATCAGGTGATTCACCGGGGCCTCGGGCCTCGCGGCCAGCATGCAGAACTTGTTGGGCTCCGCGCAGGTGCCGAAGTCGCTGCAGCTGTGCTTCTGGGTGGCGAAGTACAGCTCCTTGCCGGCCCGCTGGGCGAACATGGCCTCGCCGTCCGTGAGGATGAAGTTCACGATCGGGTGGTCCGAGGCCTGCACCTCCAGCGCCTTCTCGTAGATCCGGTCCACGGCGGCGTGCAGCACCTGGGCGGCGCGGTCCACCTCGACCAGGGGCTGGTGACCGTAGGCGTCGAAGCCCTCGGCCTCCAGCGCGCTGAGCAGGTAGTGGAAGGTGTGCTCGGAGTCCGTGGTGCCCAGGATCAGCGCCCGCCGGCGCTCGGGGATGTGGCTCATCATCCACTCGTGCAGCCGCTCGAAGTCGAAGACCGTGCCGTTGTGGGCGAAGACCCACCGACCGAAGCGGAACGGGTGGCTGTTGAGGTAGTCGGTGCCCCCCACCGTGGCGCGTCGGACGTGCACCACGAAGGTCTGGCTGCGGAGGCGCGAGCTGGCGAGCCGAAAGCGCTCGCTGGTGTGCGCGGCGTCGTCGGACTTCAGGATGTAGGCGTCCCGGCCCACGAAGTAGCCAATGCCCCAGCCATGCGGGTTGTCGGCCGCCTGGTTGACCATGGCGTTCTCGGCGGCCACGAGGGAGCGGTGAGCGCTCGATTCCACGGAGCTGCGGAAGCCGAAGAGTCGGCACATGGCTTGGGGCCTCAGATGGGGAGCGGCGTTATTCCATCACACGCTGCGCGGCACACAAGCGCGCCGGAGGACCGATGGCCAACCTCGGCATGTCGGAGATGCTGCTCGTCTTCGTGATGGTCGTCGTCTTCGTGGGCCCCGACGATCTGCCGAAGATGATGAAGTTCCTCGGCCGGACCTACGGCAAGGTCCGTCGGGCCAGCGACGAGCTTCGTCGCGCGTTCACCCTCGAGGTCGACAAGGTCGACGCCGAGCACCGGGCCAC
>CALGIB010000474.1 GCA_937915955.1 uncultured Pseudomonadota bacterium | reverse complement strand
CGACGGGCTGCACCGCGGGGCCCTCCTCCACGATGACGTGGGCGTTGGTGCCCGAGAACCCGAAGGAGCTGACGCTGCCGAGGCGGGGGCGCTCGCCGCGCGTCCAGGGCATGGCCTGCTCGGCCACCTGCACGGGGATCGAGGCCCAGTCGATGCGGGGGTTGGGCTCGGCGAAGTGCAGGGTGCGGGGGATGGTCTCGTGCTGCAGGGACAGCACGGTCTTGATCAGCCCGGCCACGCCCGCGGCGCCCTCGGCGTGCCCGAAGTTGCTCTTCACGGTGCCGACGACGACGGGCTGGTCGCGGCCCTCGCGGTGTACGGCGGCCAGGGCGTTGACCTCGATGGGGTCGCCCAGGGAGGTGCCGGTGCCGTGGCACTCGTGGTAGTCGATCTCGCCGGGGGCCACCCCACCCGCGGCCAGGGCCTTGCGCATGACGGCCTGCTGGGAGAGCCCGCTGGGGGCGGCCAGCCCGGCGCTGCGGCCGTCCTGGTTGATGGCCGAGCCGCGCACGACGGCCAGGATCCGGTCGCCGTCGCGCTCGGCGTCGGAGAGCAGCTTCAGGGCCACCACGCCGCAGCCCTCGGAGCGCACGTAGCCGTCGGCGTCGGCCGAGAAGGTGCGGCAGCGACCCGTCGGGGACATGACGTTCAGGCGCGAGAAGTAGATCGTCGGCTCGGGGTCGAGGTTGACCTGCACGCCGCCAGCCAGGGCCACGCCGCACTCGCGGTTGCGCAGGGCCTGACAGGCCAGGTGTACGGCCACCAGCGAGGAGCTGCAGGCGGTGTCGACGGCCACCGAGGGGCCCGTGAAGCCCAGCCAGTAGGACAGGCGCCCGACCATGCCGCTGTGGGTGGTGTTCAGCAGCGAGTAGGCGTTGATGGCCTTGGGGTCGCCGATGGCGTGGGCCTGGTACTCGCTCGAGCAGATGCCCATGTACACGCCCGAGTCCGTGTTCATCAGGCTGGACGGGGGCAGCCCGGCGGCCTCGAGGGCCTCCCAGCTGGCCTCGAGCAGCAGGCGCTCCTGGGGGTCGATGGTCTCCGCTTCGCGAGGGGAGATGCCGAAGAAGCCCGCGTCGAAGCAGTCGATGTGGGGCACGAAGCCGCCGAAGCGGGTGACCACCTTGCCGGGCACCGAGCCGTCCGGGTCGTACCAGGCGTCCACGTCCCAGCGGTCCGCGGGCACCTCGCTGATGGCGTCGACCTCGTCCTCGAGCAGGCGCCAGAAGGACTCGGGGTCACGCACCCCGCCGGGGAAGCGGCAGCCGATGCCGATGATGGCCACGGGCTCCTGCGACTCGCCGCGAAGCTGGGGGCCGATGTCCGCCTCGCCGCGCAGGTGCCGGATGAGGCCCTGCAGCGTGGGGTAGTCGTAGACCAGCGTGGGCGGCAGGGGGCGAGCCAGCTTGTCGCTGATGTCGCCGGAGAGGCCGACCAGGTCGCGGGAGTCCAGGCCGAAGGTGGCCAGGGGCGCGCCCAGATCCAGGTCGCCGACGCGCACGCCGCAGAGCTCGGCCACGCGGCCGACCAGCCAGGTGCTGAAGGCGTCGCCGCCGCGGAAGGTCTGCGTGGGGGCCTCGGCCTGAGCGGCCTTCTTCTTCGGCGCGGACTGGGTCGCGGTGATCGAGGGCGGGGCCACCAGCTTGAGCTTGCCGGCCAGCAGCCCGGCGCGCGTGGAGCGGCGCATGACCTTGCCGCTGGTCGTCTTCTCCAGGCTCCGGGCCTGGATGAAGGCCACGGTGTGCACGCTGATGTCGTGCTGCGTGGCGATCGCGGCCCGCACGGCGGCGGCGGCCTGGATCAGGATCTCCTCGGACTCGGCGGCCTGGGGCTGGACCTCGGCCACGATGCCGACGGTCTCCTCGCCGTCCACCTCGAGCGAGAAGGCGGCCGAGGAGCCGGGGCGGACCGCGGCGTGGCTGCGCTCGGCGGAGAGCTCCAGATCGTGCGGGTACAGGTTGCGCCCACGGATGATGATGAGGTCCTTGATGCGGCCGGTGACGTAGAGCTCGCCGTCCTGCAGGAAGCCCAGGTCGCCCGTGCGCAGCCAGGTGCCCTCGAAGCCGGGCAGGGTGGCGCCGAAGGCCTCGGCGGTGTCCTCGGGGCGGCGCCAGTAGCCCTCTGCGATGCTGGGACCGCTGACCCAGATCTCGCCGACCCGGTCGTCGCCCAGCCGCGTCATCGCGCTGGGGTCGACGATCTCGACCCGCATGTCGATGCCCGCGTAGCCGCTTCCGATCAGGCGGGTGGCCTCGCCCGAGCCGGGGTCCTCGGCCCGGCCCTGCTCCAGGCCCTCGGTGCTGACGGCGCGCTCGAGAGGCTTGACGAGCTGGGTGCCGAGCGTGCAGCACAGGGTTCCCTCGGCCAGCCCGAAGCACGGCGCGAAGGCCTCGCGCCGGAAGCCGGTGGGGGCGAAGACCTGCGCGAAGCGGTCCAGGGTGCCCGCGCGCACCGGCTCGGCGCCGTTGAAGGCGTCCGTCCAGCTGGACAGATCCAGGGTCTCCAGGTCCGCGGGGCTGACCTTGCGGAGGCAGAGGTCGTAGCCGAAGTTGGGTCCGCCGCTGGTCGTGGCGCCGAAAGCCGAGATCGCGTGCAGCCAGCGCATGGGCTTCTGGAGGAAGCGTCCCGGCGGCATCTGGGTGCCGGTGATGCCCACGGAGACGGGCAGCAGCGCCCCCGCGATCAGCCCCATGTCGTGGTAGACGGGCAGCCAGCTGAGCCAGTGGCTGGCCCGGGTGTGCTGGAAGCGCTCGGTCATCAGCGCGTGGTTGTGCAGCAGGTTGGCGTGCGTGACCATGGTGCCCTTGGGGGTGCCCGTCGAGCCCGACGTGTACTGCAGGAAGGCGATGTGCTGGTAGTCGGGGCGGCTCCAGAGCGCGGCGTCGTCGGTGGGGATCTCGTCGGTGGCGATCCACTGCAGGTTGGCCAGCTCGGGGGCCATGCCGAACAGGGCCTTGGCCTGGGCCGCGAAGGCCGCGGTGGTCACGACGAAGCGGGGCTCGCAGTCGGCCACGATGTTGCGCAGGCGACCCAGGGTGCGGCGGATCCGCGAGGGGTCCGGCGGCGTGGCGCTCACCGCGATCATGTCCGCCGCCAGGCAGCCCATGAAGCCCATGATGAACTCGAGCCCCGGCGCGTAGAGCAGGATGGCCCGGTCGCCCGGCTGCCCCCGGCTGGCCAGGGTCGCGCCGATCGACAGCGCGCGCTGCTCGACCTCTCGGAAGCTCATCAGGGTGGTGGGGCCGTCCACGTCCCCCGTCTCGAGGAAGCGGTAGGCCAGCCCGTCCTGGAGCTCGGCCGCGTTGCGGCACATGGCGTCGATGAGGGTCGGACGGGAAACAGACGGGGTGCTCAAGGAAGCCTCGGGCCGGAGGATCCTCCGTCCTATGCGGCTGAGCGGATCGGAACCAGAGGCTTGGCGCGGTTCAGGACCCGAGTCATGCCGCCGGGACCTGCGGAGATCGGCTCGCGGACGGCTTCTCCGCTGGCTCTCGCGGGCCACGAGCGCAGCGCTGCGTCCTGGCACGGCTCTTGTCCTCGGCGGCTCGTGCGGCCCGGGTCGGCCCGGATAGACGACCCTCGGAGGCTGCCTTGCTCCTTTCGATCCTCGTCCTCGCCGGCTGCGCCGATCCCCAGCCACACGGCGACGGGGGGCCGCCGACCTACGGCGACGGCGAGCTGACCGCCAGCGAGTGGATCGACCCCGACGTCACCTGCGTGGGCGAGGGGGACTGCCTCTCGGGCGAGGTCTGCAGGGACGGCTTCTGCCAGGTCGACCGCTGCGACGAGACCTACAGCAGCGTGCCGCCGCTGGGCGAGGACTTCGTCTTCTTCGTGGACCGCGAGGTCGCGGTCGCCGACGCCAACACCTACGAGGGTGACTACTACATCGACGGCTACCAGAACGACGACTCGGGCGTGGACTACGAGCACTCCTGGAACGCCGGCGGCGAGATCATGGCCGACATCACCGGCGGTGACTTCGTGGACGCCAAGGTCGAGACCTACGCGGCCGCCATCGAGGACGAGCGCCGCGTGCAGGTCTTCGAGACCGGCGCCCACCCCGGCCGCTCGCTGAGCCTGGGCTTCAAGCCCGTCGCCCTGGACGCCGGGGACCTGGACGCTGACGGCATGGCCGAGATCGTCGTCATCGGTGACGAGGAGGTGGCGGTCTGCCAGGTCGACGAGGGCACCTGCGAGGAGCTGGACGCGCCCGCCGGCGACCTGATCGACGTCGCCGTGGGCGACGTCGACGGCGACATCCTGCCCGAGATCGTCCTGCTCATGGACTACCAGGGCAAGCGCTCGCTCTTCGTGATGAACCTGGACTTCGAGCGCACCGTCCAGGTCGAGGACTTCTACGTCGCGCTCGAGGACGAGGACAGCGAGCGGGTCGCCGCGGGTGATCTGGACGGCGACATGCAGGACGAGATCGTGGTCCTGGTGGACGGCGGCTACGGGGGCGCGGTCGACGACGACCTGCACACCTACACCGTTCACAGCACCTGGGACGACGCCGACATCGAGCTCGTCGGCGAGGACGACGCCAACTACGGTCGCCTCGTCGACATCGTCGTCGGTGACATGGACGGCGACAACGAGGCCGAGGTGATGGCCGTCAGCGCGCTGTCCGCCATCGCCGGCTACCGCCTCAAGAGCGGCGAGCTGAGCGAGGTCTTCTACACGAGCCTGGATGTGACGGCCGACAGCAAGTTCATCGCCATGGCGGACCAGGACAACAACTCGGTCCGCGCCGTGCTCGAGTCCGGCCCCACGCTCGGCCCTGGCGCCGTGGTCCCGACCACCCTGCTCATCCTGCCCCCCTACGTGGACGGCCTCGAGGGCAACGCCTGGGCCTGGGCTGGCGTGGGCGAGTCCCAGAGCACCAGCGAGTCCTGGTCGGACACCAGCTCCATGAGCGCCAGCGTGCACTGGGGCAGCACCGGCAACTTCTTCGACCTGTTCGGCTACGAGAAGAACAAGCGCCTGACCGGCTTCCTGGACCGCACGACGATCAACGCGAGCTCCGTCGAGATCGGCAGCCGCTGGCAGATCCGCAGCGCCCCCGAGCTCTTCGGCGTCAACAGCGGCGGGGTGGTGCTGTCCTGGGGCTGCTTCCACACCTACACCTACCTGGTGCACGACCCCGACGGCCTGCTCCCTGGCAGCGACGGCGAGCCCGTGCTGCTGGCCGTGCCGGTGGACGGCGGCACCGCGCTCTGGTCCACCCCTCGCTACAACGCCCTGGCCGAGGCGGTCGGCGGCCCCCGCATCGAGGTCCCCTACGAGGTCGGTCGCGTCGAGACCTACCCCACCTCGCCCGAGGCCCTGGACGGCTCGCCCCTGCGCGAGGACGACCTGCTCTTCCCCGACACCACCTGGTACGAGGCCAGCGACATCGGCCTGGTCGAGTGGTTCCAGACCGTCGGCGAGAGCGAGACCAACGAGACGGTGGCCGGCTACAGCAAGTCCACCGACGCCAGCGTGCTGGTGGGCACCGGCTACGTGGGCATCGGCTACGACAAGGGCGCCAGCCAGGGCTACGCGCTGAGCTTCGGCGAGACCGCGACCTTCTACGGCGGCATCCCGCCCATCGTGAACGACAGCTCGACGGCGGCCGACGAGTACGCCGACAACCGCTACCGCGTCTCGCCCCTGACCTACATCGACCACTGGACCGGCGACGACGGCGAGGACAACCCCCTCCACGTCAGCACCTACGTCGTGAAGTAGCTGCAGACCGGCAGGCCCAGGTCCATGGGCTCGGGCGGCGTCGCCTGGGCCTGGGAGTCCAGCGCGGCCGAGTCCTTTGCGCTGGCCTTCAGATCAGCGGAGTCGGTGCAGGCGAGCAGCACGGTCGAAGGTAGCGCTCCTTGGGGCAGCCTCGGCGC
>CALGIB010000473.1 GCA_937915955.1 uncultured Pseudomonadota bacterium | reverse complement strand
GCGGGATCGCCCACATCTGCGCTTCTCGCTGCACTTCAGCGGCTACCTGTTGCGCTGGCTGGGGATGCGCGCCCCGAAAGCCATCACGGTGCTCGAGGACCTGGTCAAGCTGCGTCGCGTCGAGCTGCTCGCCGGCGGCTGGGCCGACCCCTTCCTCGCGGGGCTGCCCGAGCACGACGCGCTCTCGCAGATCCAGCTCCAGGCCCGCCTCGCCGAGGCGCAGCTGGGCAAGCGCCCTGGCGGCGCCTACCTCGCCGAGGGGGTCTGGGATCCGGTCCTGCCCGAGCTGCTCCACGACGCCGGGCTCGAGTACGCCTTCGTGGCCGGCGAGACGCTGCTGGCCGCGGGTGTACGCCCCTCGCAGCTCCACGGCTGGTACCAGACCGAGCGCAACGGGGCCGCGCTCAAGGTGCTGCCCACCGATCCCCAGCTCGACGCGACGATCGGGCCCCAGCGCCACGAGGCGGCGATCGCGATCCTGGAGCGCCGCCGCGCCATGGGCATGAGCTACGTGCACTGGGTGGGCAGCGCCGAGCGCATCGCCCAGTCCATGGCGCGCGACGCCTTTCGTCCCTGGCTCAAGGGCTTCCTGGACGCGCTCGACCGCAACAGCCACTGGCTGCGCACGGCCCACCCCAGCGAGGTGCTCCAGCGCCAGCCCTGCCATGGCCGGGTCTACCTGCCCAGCTGGATCCCGGCCCACCTGGCCCAGGCGGTCACCGGCATCCCGGCCGACGAGCTGACGCGCTCCGCCGACGGCCGCCGCCGGCCCTTCACGCGCGCCGGGACCTGGCAGGCCCTGCTCATGCGCTACGAGGAGGCCAACCGCATCCACAAGCGCATGATGCAGACCTCGGGCGAGGTCGAGCGGCTGCGCCTCCGCCTGGAGCAGCAGGGCACCGACGAGGTGCGCGCCAAGGCGCTCGAGCACGCCGCGCTGGCGCTCTACCGAGCCCAGGGCAACGCCGCGCTCTGGCCCTCGGCCCGCGGCGGTCTCTATGAAGCGGCGCTCCGCAACGGCTGCTACGCCAACCTCTGCGAGGCGGAGAGCCTGGTGGCCCGCACCCTCGGCGAGGCGGCCCGCCTCCGCAGCTTCCGCGCGGATCTGGACTGCGACGGCTTCGAGGAGCTCCTCGTCCGCACCCCCCACTTCGGCGCGGTGCTGACCCCGACCCAGGGCGGCAGCATGGTCGAGCTCGGCAGCTGGAGCCTGCCCGGCAACGTGCTCGACTCGATGACGCGCCGGGACGAGCCCTGGCTCCTACCGCTGCACGAGTACAGCAAGCTGCCCAGCCTGGTCGTCGACGACGAGGACGTCACGGACGACATCACCAACACCTACGAGGTGGACCTCTCCGAGGAGGACGAGGACGACGAGGACGACGCCACCGACCTCGGCACCAGCACCCACATGGAGGACCTCGCGGGCCGGGTCTGCCTGGATCGCGCGACCCGGGCCAGCTTCGTCGATCGCTTCCTGGGCCCCCAGACGACCCTGGCGAACCTGGTCAACGGAGGCTTCCCGGAGCAAGGCGACTTCCACGACGGCGTCTACAGCCTGGTCCGCGCCGAGGCCGAGGGCCCGCGCCGCTACGGCGTGTGGATGACCCGCGAGGGGCGCATCGATCAGTCCGGTGAGGAGCGCCTGGTGCAGGTGCGCAAGCGCTACACCTTCCTCCGAGACCGCCCCGCCGTGCAGGTCGAGTACGACATCGTCAACCGCACCCAGAGCCCGGTGGACAGCGTGTTCGCGGTCGAGGTCAACCTGGGCGCGAGCAGCTCGGTGGGCAGGGGCCCGCGCCTGATCGTCGACGGCTGCGAGGAGATCCCCGTGCTCTCCGCGCGCTGCCTCGAGGACGTCGAGCAGGTTCAGCTGGCCGACCCCTCACGCAAGCTGAGGATCGTCCTGCGCAGCCTCGATGAGCCGGGCCGGCTGTGGACCTACCCCGTCACCATGATCCGGGATCGCCGCGGTCAGCTGGAGGAGGCCTACCAGGGTGTGTGCCTGATGTTCAGCTGGCCGGTCCAGCTCTGGGGTGAGGAGAAGCGCAAGGTCGCGCTCGAGCTCGCCGTAGAGATGGACAGCCGAATCCGTGCCAGCCGGTAGCTTCAGCGTCATCCTCCACGGGCACCTGCCCTGGGTCCTCCATCACGGCCGCTGGCCCCACGGTCAGGCCTGGCTGCACGAGGCCGTGGCCGAGGTCTGGCTGCCGCTGCTGGGGGTCGTCGACGCCCTGGGCGAGGCCAGCGTCGACTGTCCGTTGACGCTGGGGCTGACCCCCGTGCTGCTCAGTCAGCTCGCGGATCCGGCCTTCCCCGATCGCTTCCGGTCCTATCTGGCGGGCCGGCGCCTGCGTGCCCAGGCCGACGCCGTCGAGTTCGCAGGCTGGGGAGACCAGCACCTGGTCGGGCTGGCGGAGACCTGGGACGAGCGCTTCGCCGAGCTGCAGCGACGCTTCGACGCGGTCAACGGGGATCTGCCGGCGGCCATCGCCCAGCGGGCGGCCCAGGGCCGCCTGGAGCTCATGGCCAGCGCGGCCACCCACGCCTACCTGCCCTTGCTGCGCCAGGACGCGAGCTGTCGCGCCCACATCGAGCTCGGGCTGGACACCACCGAGTCCATCCTGGGCCAGCGACCCAAGGGCTTCTGGCTGCCCGAGTGCGCCTTCCGCGCCGGCGGATCCTGGTCCTCGCCGGTCCTGCCCGGTGAGCGCGTCGAGCGCCTGGGCCTGGACACTATGCTGGCTCGCGCCGGCGTGGACTGGACGGTGATCGACGCGCCGCTGCTGGGCGGGGCGCGCTGCGAGGGCGTGGTGGACCAGGGCCGCTTCGTGAAGACCGGCTGGGATCAACCCGAGCACGACGAGCGGGGCTGGCGCTCTCCGCTCGAGCTGCACCGGATCTCTTCGGCCGGAGACGGCGAGGGCGTCGTGGCCCTCTCTCGTCACCCCGGCGTGAGCGAGCAGGTGTGGTCGGCGCGCGTCGGCTACCCCGGCGACGGACGCTACCTCGAGTTCCACAAGAAGCACGGCGGCGACGGCCTGCGCTACTGGCGGGTCACCTCGGCCCGCGCCAGCCTGGGTGACAAGGCTCGCTACGAGCCGGAGCAGGTGCCCGGCGTGGTCTACAGCCAGGCCCAGCACTTCGCGACTGTGGTCCGCAGCGTGCTCGAGCAGCACCGGGACACCTCGGGTCGGGCCGGGGTCGTGGTGGCGCCCTTCGACGCCGAGCTCTTCGGGCACTGGTGGCACGAGGGCCTGCGCTGGCTGCAGGACGTGCTGCTCACCCTGGCGGCCGAGCCCGCCGTGACCCTGCGCAGCGCCAGCGGCGCGGTGGGCGCCCACGGCCCTGACAAGGTCGTCGCGCTGCCCGAGGGCTCCTGGGGCGAGGGATCGGATCACCGGACCTGGCTGGCGCCCGACACGAAGTGGATGTGGGAGGTCATCCACCGCAGCGAGGACCGCTTCGCCCAGCTCCGCGAGGAGCAGGCGGGCGCCGGCGCCCAGGTGCGCGAGGCGCTGATCCAGGCGGGCCGGGAGCTGCTGCTGATGCAGGCCTCGGACTGGCCCTTCGCCGTGACGCGGGGCGGCGCGGCCGACTACGGGTTCAAGCGCTTCTCCGGCCACGCCAGCCGCTTCGACGGGCTCTGTGATCTCGCCTCGGATCTGGCGGCCGGGCGCTCCCCGGACGCGGTCCAGCAGGCCACCCTGGCCGAGGCCCTGGCCGCGGACGGGCTCTTCGGCGAGCTCTCGCTGGAGCACTGGTCCGGATAGCCTGTGGGCGTGCTCTCCCTGCTCTCCCTGCTCTCCCTGCTCGCCTGCGCTGACGGCCCCGTGGTCGAGGACACCGCCCCCCAGGCGGCGCCGGCCAGCGCCTGGGTGGAGCTCGAGGACCGGGGGGACGTCTACGTGCCCACCTGCCGCTGGGAGCCCCAGGTCGCCGCGCAGGTCAGCTGGTACCTCGACGACGGCCTGCAGGGCGAGCTGGTCCTGGACGACATCGGCTGCGAGACCCGGGTCCGATGCCTGGTGGAGAACCGCCTGGGCGGGGCCAGCTCCCCGGCGGTGAGCCCCGCCGAGACCTTCGAGCTGGTGCTTCGGGCCAGGCCCGTCCAGGACGCCTGGCTCTGCGAGGTGGACTGCGGCAGCGAGGCCGAGGGGCTCTACCGCTACGACTGGGACGGCCACCCCGGGCCGCTGCTCTGGCCGGGTGAGCGGGCGCTGGCGACCTGCCACGCCCAGGGCTCGGCCCAGGCCTGGCTCTCGCTCGAGCGCCCGGAGTCCGAGCGGATCGAGGCGGTGGAGCTGCACGCGGACCTGCCGGGCGAGCGCCTGGGCTTCGCCGCGACCAGCACCGACCTGGACGGCGACGGCGCCATGGACCTGCTGATCGGGGCCCCGAACCACGACGGGGACGAGCCTTGGATGGGCGCGGTCTACCTGGTGCCCGGGCGGGACCTCGGGCGCCGGGAGGTGCTGCTGGACGAGCCGCTGGCTGTCGGCCTCGGGCGGGCGAACTACCTGGGCTGGTCCCTGGCCGGCCTGGCGGACGACGACGGAGACGGGCTGGGCGAGCTGCTGATCGGCGCCCCGGGCCAGGACGACCGGGCCTCCTTGGCCGGCGCCGTCTACCTGGTCGACGGCGACCAGCTGGACAGCGATCTGCGCAGCCTGACGCTGTGGCAGGGTGAGGTCGAGCGCCTCTGGGCCGGGGTCGACGTCGCGGCCAGCGAGCACGGGCTGCTGGCCGGGGGCTACGGCTGGCAGGACAAGCTGGGGGGCGCCTGGTTGCTGAACGAGCCCGGGCTGCTGCCCGAGCCCACCCTGGAGGGGCGGGTCCCCGAAGGCTACCTGGGCCTGTCGGTGGCCTGGGCCGGGGATCTGGACGGCGACGGGCTGCCGGAGTGGGCCGCCGGCGCGCCGTTCTCGGACCAGGTCTTCGTCTCGGGGCAGGACGGGGTCGAGGTGCTCGAGGGGCCCGACGACTCGCTCTACGGCTGGGATCTGGCCGGGGTGGGGGACTTCGACGGGGACGGCCTCGACGAGCTGCTCATCGCCGCACCCGGGAGCCAGCAGGCCTTCACCAGCGCGGGCCGATCCTGGGGACTCCAGGCCCAGGCCGTGGCGGCCCCCGGCGACGTGGACGGCGACGGCGCGCCCGAGCTGCTGGTCGGCGAGCCCGGCCTGGACCGGGCGACGCTGCTCTTCGTGGACGGCACCGAGGTCCACCTCGACGGCCCGGAGTCCTTCGGCAGGGGCCTCGCGGGCGTGCCGGATCTGGACGGCGACGGCCTGCCCGAGCTGCTGGTGGGGGCCCCCGACGACCAGGACGAGGCCGGGCGGGCTTGGCTGCTCCTGGGCCCCTTCCCGTCTGACCGATCCCTGTGACAAGCGACGGTCTGCCCGATAGTCAGCGGCGGTGAGTGAGGCTGCACCCAACCGTCCCCAGGACACGCTCAAGGGCGCGGGCCTGGGCGCTGCGACCGGCTTCACCTTCCTGGCGGCCGAGGAGCTGGTGCACTTCGCGCTCAGGCACCCCTCGCTGCGGGTGGGTGAGCTGGCCACGCTGCTCCCGTTCTATCTGTTGATCCCTGCGGTCTTCGGCGCGGCGCTGGGCGCCCTGGGCTTCCGCGGCGTCGCGGCCGCCCTCTGGGTCACCGCGGCCACGCTGATGCTGCTCTTCGGCGGCATCGCGGGCAGCAGCCTGGGCTGGATCGGCCTGCCCATGGTCTTCTTCGTGGGTCTGGCCAGCCTGGTCGTGGTGCTCTTCCTCACGCGCTCGCGGGAGAGCATGCGCTGGGGGGCCTGGGCGGGCGTGTGGTCGGC
>CALGIB010000472.1 GCA_937915955.1 uncultured Pseudomonadota bacterium | reverse complement strand
TCCAGCAGCGACAGGGTGAAGGCGAACCGAGACAGGGCCGCCTGCAGGCCCATTCCGGGCTGGAAGGCCAGGGGCTGTGGGGCGGCCACGCCCTTGCCCGCGGCCAGCTCCAAGACGGTCGCCAGGCGCAGCGAGCCGTCCAGGTGGCGGTGCAGATCCGGCAGCCCGATCACCGGTTACCTCGCCGAGGGCCCGCCACCATCCAGGGAGCTGCACACATGCTGGACCTGATCCTGCCGGTCCTCGCCGTCTCGGGGATGATCGGTGTCTTCATCGGGATGATCGTACTGCTGCGGTGGCTGCGAAGGGCCGTCCACCGAAGCATCCAGGCCTTCGCGGCTCTCTACGAGGGGCTGACCTACGTCGACGATCCGCTGCAGCCGAGCTGCTCGGGCACCTTCGAGGGCCGAGAGCTGAGGGTGGCCAACGAGGTCAGCGTCCTGCCCTGGGGACGCCACGACCGGGCCGTGCCCATGTTCGTGGTCTGCCTCCGAATCCAGGGCGCGCCGAGCAGGCTCTGGATGGGCCTGGCTCCGCTGCAGGGGACGCCCCAGCCCCCTCGGGCCTGGCTGAAGCTGGGCGCCGACTTCGACCAGGCCGTCTACGCCGTCGTCGAGGGCGCCGAGGACGAGGCCAGGGCCTGGCTGACGCCGACCCGCCAGGCCGCGATCCGGGCGGCCTTCACCGAGCAGAGCCACGCCGGGATCATCGAGGTGCAGAGCCTCTTCCTGCAGGAGGGCGAGCTCATCCTGCGGATGACCCACATGAAGGAGGCCAATGCAGCGTGGATCGAGCGGTGCGCGCGGGGACTGCTGCCTCATGCAGCCGCGATCGAGGCGGGCTGAGCCCGTCGCCCGCCGACGCGATAGGTCCCGGCCATGGATCTCGCACAGCTTCTGACCAGCATCGTCCCCTTCGTGAAGACCGTGGGCGTCGCCATCGACGACATCACCCCGGGCGCCTGCACGGCTCACCTGCCTGACCGCAAGGACGTGCAGAACCACCTGGGCACCCTGCACGCGGGCGCCGCCTACACCCTGGGCGAGACGGCCTCGGGCGGGGTGGTGCTGTCCCTGTTCGGCGACCTGGTCCCCAAGGGCGGCTTCATCGCGCTGAAGTCGGCCACGGTCCGGCACCTCAAGGCCGCGGTCGGCGAGACCCAGGCGAAGGCCCGGGTCGAGGGCGACGCCAAGGCCATCCGAGGCAGCTACGACGCTGGCGGCAAGGTGGACTTCGACGTCGCCGTGCAGCTGACCGTGGGCGAAGTGGTCACCACCGAGCTGGTCTACACCTGGGCGGTTCGCGCGCCGCGCTGAGGCGAGCCGGAGCCCGGCCCGACTCGGACCGGGCTCACCACCCGCAGCCGGTGGCCCACATCTCGTCCTGGTCGGTGGCCTCGAGCTCCTCGAGCCAGGTCCCCTGCCAGTCTCGGGCTCGGGTCACGAAGTCGGCCACGTCGGCATCGCTCTCGACGGCCTCGGTCATGCCCTCGCCGTCCAGGTCGATGCGGCCCTCGCTGTTGCCCAGGCCCGGCACACGAGCTGAGAGTCGAACGATCTCAGGATCTTCGCTCCAGTCACCCGAACCCCACGGGCGCAGCCCGTCGACGTCGGACCAGGCCTCGATCCAGGTGACTTCGCCCGCGTCGTTGAAGACGAACTCCTCGTAGATCGGACAGGGCCGACCCTCGTGGGCGTCGTAGCGGAAGGTCACCACGCAGCGGCCGAAGGGCTGGGTCTCGAAGCCGCGGCAGTCACGCTCCTCCACGACCGAGGGGTAGAGCGTCAGCAGCGTGTCCGTGGCCTCGATGGTCTCGCGTGTGTAGGCGGTCAGCTTGAGCCAGGGCGGCCACTCCCAGCGCGCGACGAGGTCGGAGTAGGGCATCGGCTCGCCCTCGACCGAGTAGTCCATGGTGTCGAAGTAGGCGCTGCTCCAGCCGGCGTAGTATTCCGCGCTCTCGGTCGGGGTCAGGCAGGAAGACAGCGCGTCCGGCCCGCCACAGGGGTCCGCGGCGCAGGCCAGCAGGGACATCAGCATGGCGTCAACGTAGCGCAACGCTGTCTCCCGCGGAGAGCGCCCGAATCGGGAGTAGCATCGCAGCCGACCACCTCCGGAGGCCTCGTGCTGCTCCTGACCCTGGCGTGCGCGCCCCAGCCCGGACCGGGCTCCCTGTCGGCTGACGCCGGCTTCGACCTGACCGGCCAGCCGGGTACGACCTTCGTCTTCGACGGCAGCGACAGCCGCGGCGAGGACCTGGCCCTGCGCTGGCAGATCGCGCTGGCCCCCGAGGGCAGCGGCGCCGCGCTCGAGCACGCCGACAGCGCCTGGCCGGTCCTGGTGCCCGACGAGCCGGGCCTGTACGAGCTCGAGCTGTGGGCCTGTGACGCCTGGGACCGCTGCGACGTCGACTCGACCATGGCCGTGGTCAGCGAGTTCCACACCATCTCCGGAGGTGCCCCCATCGCGGACGCGGGCGCCGACGTCAGCGGCGCCACGGTGGGCGCCTCGGTCAGCCTCGACGGCAGCGGCACCACGGATCCCGAGGGCGACAGCCTCACCTACGTCTGGAGCTTCGGGAGCCAGCCCTCGGCCTCGACCCTGACCAAGTCCGACATCAGCGGCCGCTTCGGCACCAGCCCCAGCTTCACCCCCGACGTGGATGGGGTCTACAAGCTGCGCCTGTACGTGTCCGACGGCAGCGGCTCCAGCCAGGACAGCGCGCGGGTGATCACCAGCGGCAACACCGGCCCCACCGCGGACGCCGGCGAGGACTCCAGCGGCACGACGAGCACCAGCTTCACGGTGGACTCCAGCGGCAGCAGCGACCCGCAGGGCGACGACCTGTACGTCAAGTGGGCGTTCTCGTCGCTGCCCGCCTCCAGCGGCCTGGCCAACAGCAGCATCGGCGATCGCTTCGCCACCTCGACCAGCTACACCCCCGACGTCCAGGGGGCCTACGAGCTGAAGCTGGTGGTCGACGACTACGCCAGCAACATCGACCGCGACTACGTCGTCCAGACCGCCGTCAACGCCAGCAACAGCTCCCCGAGCGCGGACGCCGGAGCCGACCAGACCGGAACGATCTCCGATAGCTACACGTTGGACGCCAGCGGCAGCTCGGACGGGGACGGGGACGCGCTGGCCTACCGGTGGGTGGTCATCACCAAGCCGGGGTCGAGCTCGCTGAGCAACGCGACGGCCTTCGGCAGCCGCTTCTCGTCCTCGACCAGCTTCAGCCCTGACGTCATCGGCGTCTACGAGCTCAAGGTCAAGGTGAACGACGGCGCGGTCGAGGTCAGCGACACGGTGACCGTCGGCGTGAGCGTGGTCGGGAACTCCGCGCCGGTGGCCGACGCCGGGGCCGACATGGAGGCCATCGTCGGGGACCTGGTCAGCCTGGACGGGACCGGAACCGCCGACGCCGACGCCGACACGCTGAGCTACCGCTGGAACTTCGACAGCCTTCCTGGGGCCTCGTCCCTGAGCACCGGCGACATCGACGACCGGCTCACGCGCACCCCCGACTTCACCCCCGACGCCGCGGGCACCTACACGCTCAAGCTCGCCGCCGAGGACTACGTCAGCATCGACCGGGACTACGTCGACGTCGTCGTCTACACCTACAACTACGGCGACGACGTCCAGCCCATCTTCGACAGCAAGTGCACGAGCTGCCACAGCGGCTCCAGCCCCAGCTCGGGCATGGATCTCAGCGACAGCAGCGAGATCATCGACGTGGCGAGCCAGGACGTGCCCTCGATGGACCGGATCGAGCCCGGGGACAAGGCCAACAGCTACCTCTGGCACAAGATCAAGGGCACGCACAGCAGCGTGGGCGGCGCGGGCGCGACCATGCCCAAGGGCGGTGGCAGCCTGAGCTCGGCGCAGATCACGCTGATCGGCGACTGGATCGACGAGGGCGCGCCCGAGCTCTGAGCCGCTAGCCGCTGCGGCTGTGCAGCGCGAAGGCCGCGCCCTGGTTGTCCCTCAGCTGGGCCACGCGGTCGCCGCCCGGCACGTCCATGGGCCCACGGACGAGCTCTCCGCCCTGCCCCACCGCCGTCGCGATCGCGGCCTCGAGGTCGGCCACGGTGATGTAGTGCAGCCAGGCGACCACCGGCACGCCCGGAGGCCGCTCGAAGATGCCGCCCAGGCCGCGCTGCCCCTCCATGTCCGCGGTCTTGAAGATGCGGTAGGTGCCCATGGGGCCCATGTCGACATCCTGGGCCACCTCCCAGCCGAGCACCGCGCTGTAGAACTCCCAGGCGCCCGCCACGTCCGAGGTCGCAAGCTCGGCCCAGCTGAACTCGCCCGCGACGGGTTCGCCCTTGTCCTGGCCCGGATCCCTGTCGGACTGGAACAGCGCGAAGTGGCCCCCCTGTGGGTCCTGGCAGATCGCGAACCGGCCAACCCCCGGGACGGGGATCTCCTTGAACACCGCCCCGCTCAGCTGGCGCACCTGGCCGACCGCGCCCGTGAGGTCGGCGACCTGGCTGTAGGCCATCCAGTGGTTCGGCGCGCCCCGGGCCGCCGCCTCCTGGGCCATGACCATGAGCCCACCCAGGGGGCCTCGGGGCCCGACGAACATCTGGTAGTCGCCCATGTCCGGCCCGTCGTGCGCCCCGGTCCAGCCAGCCACCTGGCCGTAGAAGGCCTTGGCGACGTCGACGTCCGAGGTCATCAGGTCGTGCCAGACGAACTTGCCCATCGTCATCTCCTCTCGCCCTCGACCAGGACGCTGCCCGCGTCCCGCCACGCAGAGAGTCTACTCCTGGGCCAGCTCCGGGCACCACCGCAGGCTGCTGAACAGGCCGCAGCCGCCGACCCGCTCGGCCCGGTACAGGCCGACGGACTCCTCGTCGAAGGCGTAGCTCCAGATCACCTCGTCGCTGAGCTGATCCACCTCCAGCACCGCCGTGCGGCTGTCCGGGTCGCTGTCGTCGCAGGTGTTGCAGTGACCGATGGCGACCAGCACGCGATCGTCGCCCAGCCAGTCCGTTCCGCCCCAGGCCTGCTCCTGCCAGTCGTCCCGCGTCCAGGTCCAGCTGTAGCGGGCCGTCGAGGTCTCGTGGTCCAGCTCGATCTCGCGGGCGTGGGACTGCTCGCCGGGCTTCCGGACCCCGTTGTCGTAGAGCAGCACCCGATCAGGGGCACCCAGGGGGCCGTCGAAGTGCACGTCGTGCGCCAGGTGCCACCAGCCACCGCCGCCCTCGAGCTCCCACGAGAACTGGTTGAGCTGCCAGGTGATCTCGCCCGAAGCGCGGTCGATGTAGACGAAGCGGTCCAGGTTGCGCAGGTTCGCGTAGGCCCCCACCAGCTGCCCCGAGTCGTCCTCGATCAGCTCCAGGGCGTTGGCGTGGTAGGCGTCGCCGCTGCCCAGCGGCAGGGTGCCCGCCGCCACCGCGGTGTCGCTGTCCCAGGTCCAGACCAGCTCGCCGTCCTGCGCCGGGTCGGCGACCTCGACGCCGAAGCCCAGGTAGCCGTCACCCTGCTTGGTGATCAGCCCGCCGATCAGCCCCGAGGGGGTCATCTCGACGTCGTGGTGGTACTCGCCACCGGTGCTCGGGAAGGGCTGCGTGTAGACTACCGTGTGGTCCTGCTCGAGCAGCACCGGGCCCGCCGTCGTGTCGTAGCCCCCGCCGATCAGCAGGCGGCCGTCATAGACGGAGGCGTCCACCGAGCCCGTCTCGTCCGCGATGGGGTAGTACCACCGGATCTCCCCCTCGGGATCGACCACGGTGACCCACTGGTCGTTGGTGAGCTTGCCGTCCTCGAATGGGTTAAGGACCGTCCATACCCCTGAGATCGCCGAGGAATCTCCCGTTACGATGCCCTCCTCGAGGTCCCCGGGCAGGCGCGAGGTGGCCATCCGGAAGCTGCCGCGACCCCAGTCCCCCGCCTCGTCCTCGGCGTAGATCTCGCAGTCGTAGGTCGAGCTGGCCAGGAGGCCCGACAGGTTGAGCTCCACGCTGTCGCTGGGGGCCGGGCTCCGCACCAGGTGCTCGTCCCGCTCGTCGTCCCGGGACACGCAGGTGAGCTCTACGCTGGCCGTCGAGGCGAGCTCGACGGAGACACGCTTTCCGGTGACGACCGCGTGGTCGTCGACGGTCCAGCTGAGCCCCAAGGGGCCCTCGGTGGGGTGGCAGGCCAGCGTGAGGAGGAGGAGCATGGGCCCAGGATTAGCCTGTCCGGGCCGGGTCCGTGCAGCTGGCCCGCCAGCGGGCAGCTCAGCGCTTGCTGACGCTCCAGGTCGCGTCCCTGGGTCCGATCTGCCCCGTCCCCGACATGCTGTCGCCGTCGAGGGTGCCCTGCAGCAGCACGCGCCCCCCCGAGCGCTGGCCGTGCAGCGTCAGCTCGCCGCGGCCCGAGCCGTCCAGGCTGTAGTCGCCTCGCACGGCCGTGTTCACCTGGAAGCCGCTGATGTTGTAGCCGGCGCTGCCCGCGACCACGCCGTCGTCCCCGAAGGCCAGGTCCAGGCTCAGATCACCCCGGTTCAGGCTGCCAGACCACAGGCCGTTCAGCCCGGCCACCGAGCCCCGGGCCGAGGCCTGGGCAGGCGCCTCGGTGGGCTCCGCCGCGGGCTCGGAGGGGCCCTCGATCTGCTTGGCGAGCTTGGGCTTGCCGGGGCTCGTCGCCTCGGACGGTGCGAGGGCCGGCTCGGCGAGCCCTTCGCTGGGCTCGTCGTCGGCCAGCGGGACCGGGGACGGCTCCGGCGTGTCGTCTCCGAGCTGCGTGGCAAGGCCACCGATCGCGCCCACCACCAGGAGCACGAGCAGCC
>CALGIB010000471.1 GCA_937915955.1 uncultured Pseudomonadota bacterium | reverse complement strand
CTCGAGCGTGCGCAGATCCGCGTCCTTGGCCTGGTCCAGGTCGTCCGCCATCAGCACCACGCCCGCGGCCAGGCGGCGTCGCAGGGGGCCCGTGCCCGGAAGGGCGTCCCGCAGCGCGCGCTCGATGGGGGCCTGCAGCGGGAAGTCCAGGCGCGAGACCGTGAGCTCGAGCTCGGCCGCCCGGACGGCGATGGCTTCGATCAGCGCGCTGCGTCCGCAGCCTCCGGGACCCAGGATGGCGACGCTGCGACCGGCGCCGCGCTGGAAGGCCCGGAGCAGCAGCTCCGCCTGGCGCAGGGGCGTGTCCCGCCCCTGGAGCAGGATGTGCGGGGCGTCGTCGGGCTCGTCGAGGGCCTGGGCCACCTCGGCCGCCGAGCCGAAGCGCTCCTCGGGGTCCTTCTTGAGCAGCCGCATGCAGATGCGGGACAGGCGCAGCGGGACCCTCGGCTCGACCTCGATGGGCGGCCTGGGGTCCTCCATCAGGTGCTTGGCCAGGTAGCCGGCGATGGAGTCGGCCTCGACCGGCTTGCGGCCGGTCAGCATCATGTAGAGCGTGGCGCCCAGGGCGTAGAGATCGGCCCGGTGGTCCAGGCGGTCCTCGGTGATCTGCTCCGGCGCCATGAAGGCCACGGTGCCGACCAGGTGGCCCGCCATGGTCAGGTTCGTCGTGAACGTGTCCGGCGCCTTCACCGAGCCGAAGTCTGTCAGCTTGGGCTGTCCGTCCCGGGCGACGAGCACGTTGCTGGGCTTGAAGTCGCGGTGGACCATGCCCATCTCGTGGATGTGACCCAGGGCGACGAGCAGGCCGCGGAGCAGGCGCTGGACGCGATCCCAGCGCTCCGCCGAGGGCAGCCTGCCCAGCTCGGCGATCTCGGCCTCGAGGGTCTGACCGTCGACGTACTCCAGCGCCAGCCAGGGGTAGCCCTGGTGCTCCCCCGAGCCCAGGACCGCGACGACGTAGGGGGAGTCGGCCCGGCGCATCGCCCGGTACTCGCGCTCGATGCGCGTGACCTGCTCCTCGGTCACCTTCTCGGGGTTCATGATCTTGAGCGCGATGTCGCCCTCGGGCCCCTCGGCCCGGAAGACCGTGGCCAGGCCGCCCTGTCCCAGCTTCTCGCGCAGGATCCAGGGCCCGACGCGGCTGCCGGTCCCGGGCTGGGCTCCGAGGGTGCGGAAGCTCACGGCTCGCGGGGCTCGACGGCGTGCCGGTCCAGGAAGCGTCGAGCGTCCTCGCGGCCGAGGTTGCCGGCCAGGCTCTTGGACAGCGCGGTGGCGACGCGGCGGTGCATGGCGAGGTGGGACTCCAGGGTGGCGTAGCGGGCGAGGAGGGTGTGCGCCTTCAAGGAGTAGAACCGATACCCGCAGGCGTCCGCTCGCTTCAGCGCCGAGTTGGCTCGGGCGCAGGCCTCGTCCAGGCGCCCCGAGACGCCCAGCGCGCGGGCGGCGATGATGTCCAGGCGGCAGACCTGGTGTGGCCAGGATCGGCCGGCTCGGGCCGAGGCCAGCTCGAGCGCGTCGTCCATGGCGTCCAGCTCGCCCCGGTGGGCGTGGACCAGGGCCTGCCAGGCCGCGATGAGCGGGCCGTAGCCCTCGATGTCGTCCTGGAGCAGCAGCTCGTCGGCCTCGTCGAGGTAGCCCTGGGCCTCCTCGAGCTTGCCGCGGCCCAGCGCGATCCGGACCAGGGAGGCGACGATCGTGAGCTGGTCTTCGCTGTCGCCGAGGTCGTTCGCGATGCGTCGGGCCTGGCTTGCGTTGTCCTCGGCCTCGCCCCAGCGGCCCAGGTCGACCAGGACCAGCGAGCGGTACTGCAGGCCCAGCGCGGTGCCGTAGCTGTAGGAGATCTCGCGAGCCTGGGCGATGGTCTGGTCCGCCAGCTTCAGGCCCTTCCGCAGGTTGCCGGTGCAGTGGTAGAGCTCGACCAGGTTGACGCGCACGATGATCAGGGGCGAGAGCTTGCCGAGGCGGTTGAAGATGTCGCTGGCGTCCTCGAGGTGGCGCCGCGCCTCGGCGGCCTGACCGCGGCAGAAGGCAACCAGGCCCATGCCGTTGAGCGCCCGCCCCCGGGCCTCCTCGTTGCCGGCGGCGTTGGCGGCGACCATGCCCTCGAGCCAGATCTGCCTGGATCCGTCGAGGTCCCCGCGGGACCAGCGCACCGCGCCCAGGCCCAGCAGGGGCATCACGCGCAGGTGGTGATCGCCCAGGCGCGTGGCCAGGGCCAGGGCCTCGGAGAGGTTGCTCTCGGCGTCCTCGATGCGCAGCTGGCGGCGGGCCAGGTTGCCCAGCTCGGTGAGCGCGAGCGTGCGGATGCGATCGTCGTCGATCTGCATGCCGAGCCGGTCCGCGGCGCTGTGCTCGCGCAGGGCGCCGGTCCAGTCGCCCAGGTGGCTGAGGGCCTGGCCGCGCTCGTGGTGCAGGCGCGCGAGCTGCCGGTCGGCGTCGTCCAGGGTCATGTACTCGCGGGCGTGGGGCTCCAGGGCCAGGGCGCGATCGAAGAACAGCAGGGACTCGGCGACGAAGGCCCGCTCGCGCAGGCGGACGCCGGCCCGGACCAGGTAGGGGCAGGCCTTGGCCGGCAGCTGGCCCTGCTCGAAGTGCCAGGCCACGGCCTCGAGCACGGAGCTCATCCGGTGGCGGTTGAGGCGCTCGAGCGCGGTCCCCAGGCGGCGGTGCAGGACGCTGCGCGCGGGGGCCTCGAGGGTGCTGACCAGGACCTCGCGCAGGCGCGGTTGGGCCAGATCGTAGAGCTCGTCCACGCCCACGTGTCGGGTGCGCACCACGTGCTGGTCGATCAGCTCCTCGAGGCGGTCCTGCACCAGCTCGCTGGGCAGGCCCAGGGCCTCCTCGAGCACCTCGGCGGTGACCTCGGAGCGGCAGAGCGAGAGCACCTGGGCCAGGGCGCGGCCGGCGGTGCTCAGGGTGGCCAGGCGCTCCTGCAGGGCCTCGCGGATGCTTGCGGGGATGGGCAGGGCCGCGCGGCTGACGTGGGTGACGTCCAGGCCCAGGGCGAAGCGGCCCGGCTCCTCCTCGGTGATGACGCCCTGGTCGACCAGGCCGCGGATCATCTCGCCGATGAAGTGGGGGTTGCCCTCGCCCTCGCGGTGGAGCCGGGTGGCGAGCAGGCTGGTGCGCTCGTCTGGGGGCACCAGCTGCAGGAGCAGCTCCTCGACGTCGGTCGAGGTGATCGGGCCCAGGGCCATCTGCTCGAGCTCGACCCCCGAGGACTTCTCGTAGAGCAGCTCCTCGAGGGGGTCGTCGAGGCCCTCCGGCGGGCGCCTCGAGAGCAGGATCATCAGCGGCTCGTCGGCCAGGCTGAGGTGGTTTCGGAGCAGGAACTCGAGCAGCGCGAGGGTGCCGCGGTCGGCGTAGTGCAGCTGATCGATGAGCAGGACGCGCGGCAGGCGAGCGCGCAGCAGGTCCCGGAATGCGGTCAGGACCTTGTACTGCTCGATCGAGCCCTCCTCCTCGCCGAAGGCCTTGCCCAGGGGCCCCGAGGGGATGGGCTGGCCGTCGAGCAGGTCGCGCAGCACGCCGTGGAAGCCGCCGTAGGGGGTGGCGCTGCCGCGCATGCAGAGGCCGCGGGCGACGGGCAGGTCCAGGCTGGCGGCCTGCTCCTGCATGAGGCGCAGGAGGCGGGTCTTGCCGTAGCCGGGGGGCGCCTCGATCAGCAGGCAGCTGCCCTTGCCCGCGGCCAGGGCGGCCAGGGCTTCGCGCAGGCGGGCGCCCTCGGCGATGCGCCCCACGAGGCGAGGCGGCCAGGTGCGCAGATCGACGGTCTGCAGGGCGGCGGCCCGGCGGTCCAGGATCGAGAGCAGGTGACGGGCCGAGCCGTAGCGGCGAGCGGGGTCCTTCTCGAGCAGCCTCAGGCAGATGGTGTCCAGGTGCGGGGGCACCGTCGGGACGAGCTCGCGAGGCGGCCGAGGCTGGGCGTTGAGCTGCTTCTCGAGCAGGCTAGGGATGGTGCGCGCGGTGAAGGGGCGCTGGCCGGTGAGCATCAGGTACAGCACGCAGCCCAGGCTGTAGAGGTCGGCGCGGGCGTCGACGCGACCGCCGCTGATCTCGGCGGAGATCTGCTCGGGGGCGATGTAGGCGACGGTGCCGACCATCTCACCCACGATGGTGAGCTCCGCACCCGGCGCGTGCACGACGCCGAAGTCCATCAGGAGGGCGCCCTGGGGCAGGAGGCGGATGTTGCCCGGGGTCACGTCGCGGTGGACCAGGCCCTTCTCGTGGATGTGCGCCAGCGCAGACGCGATGTCGATCAGGACCTGCTCGGCGCGCTCGGCGCGCTCGCCCGGGGGCAGGGTCCGGAGGTGGTCCATGGCCTGGCGCAGGTCCTGGCCACCCAGCTTCTCCATCGCGAACCAGGCCGCGCCCTCGTGCACGCCCGAGTCGAAGACCCGCAGGATGTTCGGGTGCTGCAGCGAGGACAGGGTGCGGAACTCGACCGAGAAGCGCTTGCGCGCCTCCTCGCCCGGCAGGTCGCCGTGGAGCAGCTTCAGCGCCCGGACGGCGCCGTCGCGGGTGTCCCGGACCTCGAGCACCGTGGCCATCCCGCCGCGGCCCAGGGGACCGAGGACTTCGTAGGGGCCGATTCGGCTGCCGCGCTCGGGGTCGGGTCCAGGCACGTGTTGCTCGGGGGTGGAGCGCGAGGACAGGCGGCGCGGACTATGATTCCAGGCTCAGAGCTCGTCCTGTCCAGGACGGGACGAAGCCTACCCCAGAGATCCGCCTTGGAAAAGTCGAGACGCCTCGTGATCGAGGCCTACGCCGCCACTGATGTGGGGCCTGTGCGCGAGCACAACGAGGACGCCTGGCTGACGGACATCGACGGCGGGCTGTTCGTCGTGGCCGACGGCATGGGCGGGCACGCCGCAGGTGAGGTCGCCAGCGCGCTGGCCGTCGAGACGGTCCAGGAGGTCCTGATGGACCGCGCGGACCCGGACGAGACGGTGCTGGCGCACAGCGTGGACGACCCCGACGACGCGATGCGCGAGCGCCTGCGCTACGCGATGAACCAGGCGGCGGTGGCCATCCGGCAGCACGCCGAGGAGCACCCCGAGACCTACGGGATGGGCACCACCCTGGTCGTGCTCGTGCTCGACGCCGACACCGCGCACCTGGCGCACGTGGGCGACAGCCGGGCCTACCTGTTCCGGGACGAGCGCCTGCAGCGCCTGACGCGGGACCACACCATCGTGCAGCAGGAGGTCGACGCGGGCCGCCTGACCCCCGAGCTGGCGCGCATCGTGCCGCAGAAGAACATCCTGACCAAGAGCGTGGGCTTCCACGGCCCGGTGGACCCGGACACC
>CALGIB010000470.1 GCA_937915955.1 uncultured Pseudomonadota bacterium | reverse complement strand
TCAGGCCTGGCTGGTCGCGCTGGACACCTGCAAGGACGATCCAGCCCGCCTGCGCCGCATCCGGCTGGGGCTGGGGCGCCTCCGGCTGTCGCAGGGCGACGAGCGGGGACGGGACCTGCTCAAGCGCATGGTCAAGGAGGACCCGACGGACGCCGCGGCCTGGCGCAGCCTGATGCGGGGTGCCCGCGAGGAGCGCAGCCGCCCAGAGCTGATGTCGGCGCTGCGAGGGCTGCGCGACCAGGGGCTGGCCAGCGCCCGGGAGCTGGAGCTGCTGCGCAAGCTCGAGGCGGGCTACCCGCTGGACCAGGTGCTCTGAGCCCCAGGCCCGTCCCCGGCGGAGCCTTCAGCCCTTGAGCAGCGCGTAGGCCAGGGCCAGCCCGAGCAGCACGATGCCCGCCCAGACCATCCAGGCGTTCTGCCCGGGCTGCACGAAGGCGGTCTTGTGCCTGTCCTTGCGGGCCTCCCGCGCCGCGCGGGCCTTGACCCGCCAGTCGTACTCCTCGGGCAGGAGCCAGAGCTCCTTCCCGCGGGAGTCGACGTAGCGCTTGTAGCCCTTCTCCTCGTAGAACTCGGCGCGCAGGTCCTGACGGCGGCGGCTCTCCTCGTCGGCCTCGGCCCGCGCCTGCTTGAAGCGCGAGCGCTCGCGACCCTTCTCGCGCAGGACCTGGAAGCGCTCCTGGCGCTCGGCGTGCTCGCGCTCGAGCTCGGCGCGGATGCGCTCGTCGATGTCGGCAGGGATCGCTTCGGGCATCGCCAGGCTCATCGGACCGTCGTGGTCCCGCTGCAGGCTATCCCGACCTCGGATGGCCCTGCAATCAGTACGGTTTCGCTCACAGGGTGCTCTCGACCTGGCTGACGCTGTACTTCACGGCGTCGACCAGCCCCCAGTCCCGCACGCGGAAGCGAAACAGGGACGCACCGTCCTGCAGCTTCCACGCGAGCATCTGCCGCTTGCTGAAGCGACGGTGGGGCTCGGAGGCATAGGCCCGCTCGTAGCCGAGCGAGTCCAGGAGCTGCCCGCAGCAGCCCTCGATGGCCCGCTGGGTGGGCTCGTCCATGCGGGTCTTCCACTTGGCCGTGTTCGAGGCCACGATCCCGAGCACGCCCCGGGCGTCGCCCAGGTTCTCGCTGGGGCGGTCGGGCACCAGCATGCGCGCGTCGAAGCGCTTGCCGACGTGCTCGGCGATGGCGCTCAGCCAGCGCTCCGGGTCCTGGAGCAGGTCCTCGTAGCGCAGCTCCAGGTAGCGCTCGCCCAGCGCACGGCCCGCCACCCGGCAGCCCCCGACCTCGTCGGCCCAGCGCTGGGCGTTGCGCAGCACGTGCTTGCCCCAGGCCTGGTGGCTGCTCATGGACACGTCCCGAACGTCCCGGACGATGTGCACGACCCGGGCCTGCGGCCAGAGCTCGTCGATCAGCGGCAGGTGCTCGCGGTAGTTCGGTGACTTGTCGCCCCAGACCCCGGCCCCGCCCGGCGGCACGCCCGCGTCGTGGCGGCAGAGCGCCTCGAAGACGCCCTGCACGCCGAAGCTCTCGCAGGCCCGGTACCAGGCCTCCGCCGGGATGAGCCGCCCCTCGGACTCCATGTACTTGAAGTACATGAAGCGCACGGCCCAGTCGTAGAAGCGGTTGAACTCGCGGCTGTCCGACAGGTCCCCGAAGCGCTGCTGGAGCTGCACCAGGCGCGGGAGGAACTCGGTCTCGTAGTCGGGGATCCCGATCTCGGGGTGCTGCTTGACCAGGTCGCGGAGCAGCTTGGTGCCCGAGCGGGGCGCGCCGACGATGAAGAGCGGACCAGTGAACAAATGTTCTCCACGCCCGCGCGGGGCCGGGCTACGAGAGCCCGAGGTATCCGACGTGTCCCTGCGCTTCCACGACGCCGAACGCCGCCTGACACTGAGCGTTCACGACTGCATCGACGCCGGCCCCGCGCGGGGACACCTGCGCACGGGCTCGGCCTTCGGGACGGTGGCCCGGATGCGGGCCGGGCAGCAGGTCCACAGCGACTACCAGGCCTGGCGCAGCGACGAGGACGAGCACTTCAAGAGCGAGGTGACGGTCGAGGTCCGGCTCGTGGTGCGCGAGTGGGAGGTGTTGATCCGCGGCCGCGTCGACGGCATCACCCAGGAGTCCGGCCGGCTGGTCGTCGAGGAGATCAAGTCCACCGCCATGGACGAGCTCACCCTGGCAAACCGCGTGGCCCACGACTGGCCCGCCTACGAGGCCCAGGTCGCGCTGTACCGCTTCTTGCTGCACGCGATGGGGCAGGGGGACGCGCTGGGGCGCCTGGTCATGGTCTCGCTGGTCGACGCCAGCCACCACGTCTTCCCTGTCGACGAGCCGATCGAGGAGACCGAGGCGTGGCTCCGTGGTCGCCTCGAGTGGGTGGTCCGCCAGCGCGAGGCGCGCCTGGCCTGGATGGCCCGCCGGCGGTCCGCGACCGTGCCCTTCGCCCACGAGCAGACCCGCAAGGGTCAGCAGGAGCTCATAGACGACGTCTTCGAGGCCGTCGGGGGAGGTCGTCAGCTGCTCGTCTCCGCGCCCACGGGCGTCGGCAAGACCGCGGCGGTGCTGCACGGGGTGCTCTCACAGGCCTACAGGAAGGACCTGCGGGTCTTCGTGGCCACGGCCAAGGGCACGCAGCAGCGCGTGGCCGAGGACACCCTGTCGCGCATCGCCGAGCGCGGACTGCCGCTGCGCTCGGTCACCCTGACGGCCCGGGAGAAGGCCTGCCTGAACGAGATCGTGGACTGCCGACCCGAGGCCTGCCGCTACGCCGAGGCCTACTTCGACCGGGTCGAGCCCGCCGTCCAGGCCAACATCGAGCGCGGCGTCAGTCGCCCCTCGGACCTCGAGAGGCTCGGCCGATCCATGCAACTCTGCCCCTTCGAGCTGGCCATGGACACCAGCGACCAGGCCGACGTGGTGGTCGGGGACTTCAACTACGCGCTCTCGCCCAGCGCCACGCTCCGGCGTCACTTCGACCAGCGCTACAGCGACTGGGTCCTGGTGGTGGACGAGGCCCACAACCTGCCCGAGCGCGCCCGCTCCTGGTGGTCCCCGGAGCTCCGGGCCGAGGCCGCGCACCAGGCCGGCGAGGCCCTGGCGGCCGAGGACCCCATCCACTTCGCGGCCTTCATCGAGCTGTGCCGGGACCTGGCCGCGGCCATCGAGGAGTCCGCCTACCTCGTCGAGGAGGGGGCGCCGCGCAGCCGGGACGGGCGCGAGGCGCTCATCGAGCTGGCCCCTCGGGTCTGGACCGATCTGGCCGACCGCTTCGAGGAGCTCAGCCTGGACTACCAGCTGCTGCGCCGGCAGCGCGGCGTGGACGAGGACCTGTACCAGGACCTGTCCCGCGAGCTGTCGCGCTTCGCCGCTGTGCTGGTCGAGTGGAAGGAGGGCGGCGGCGGCGAGGAGCTGGCCTCGCTCTTCAGGCTCGAGCGCGGGCCCTCGGTCAAGCTGGTCTGCCTGGACCCCTCGGTGTGGCTGCGCAAGCGGCTGGCCGGCTTCGGGGCGCTGGTGCTGATGAGCGCCACCCTGACCCCCGCGCGCTTCTACACGGATCTGCTCGGCCTGGACCCGGACCGGGTCGTCATCAAGCAGCACGGCAGCCCCTTCCCGCCCGAGAACCGGGGCGTGCTCCTCGGCACGCGCATCTCCACGGCCTACCGCGACCGCGCCGCCCACCGCGACCGCACCGCCGAGCTGATCACCCGGATCGTGCAGGCCACGCCGGGCAACGTGGCCGTCTACTACTCCGCCTTCTCGATGCTGCGGGCCATCGCTCCGCTGGTGCGGGTCGAGCACCGCGAGGACCTGATCCAGGAGCCGCGGATGACCGAGGCGTCCCGGCTGGCCCTGGTGGACAAGCTGCGCGGCCTGGGCCCGCACAAGACCTTGCACGGGGTGCTCGGGGGCATCTTCAGCGAGGGCATCGATCTGCCCGGCGGCGTCCTCAAGACCGTCGTGCTGGTGGGCCCTGCGCTGCCCCAGATCGGCCTCGAGCGGGACCTGATGCGGGACTGGTTCCAGCGCCGCTACGGCGACGGCTTCGGCTACGCCTTCCTGGTCCCCGGCATGAGCAAGGTCGTCCAGGCGGCCGGACGCGTCGTTCGGGGGCCCGGCGATCGGGGCTGCGTCGTGCTGCTCGGTCGCCGCTTCGGCTGGGGCGAGTATCGCGCCTTCTTCCCGGACTTCTGGCACCCCGAGGCCCCCGACGATCCAGCCCTCGAGGTGGCCCGCTTCTGGAGCATGGGCGCCTCCGGATCTACCTTGCACGGGTGACGACAAGCAGCCGCGAGCTCCTCGAGTTCAGAAAGCCCTTCGAAGAGCTCGAGTCGGCCGTGCTCGAGCGCCACCTCGCGCACCCGGGCGAGGCCAGCGACGCCCTGGTCTCGGGCCTCCGCTACGTGATCAACTTCGCCAAGCTGATCACGCTCCGCGACAGCGAGGGCCGCGACCACTACGTCCGGGACGCGCTGGGCACCCACGCCTGGAAGGTGATGGATCTGCTCCGTCCGCGCCTGGACTCCGTCGAGGGCAGCCTCTGGGGGGCCGCCCGCGTGCTGCCGGAGCTGGTCCGGGACACGGTCGCGAGGCGCCAGCACCTGATCGAGCACTTCGGCATCGATCGGGCCGCGCTGGACCGCGAGGTCTGCACCCGCCGGCTGATCCTGGTGCTGGGTGGGGGCGGCGGCGCCGGCTACGGCTACGCGGGCATCAGCACCCTGCTGCATCGCTACGATCTGCAGCCCGAGCTGATCTGCGGCACCAGCATCGGCTCGCTGCTGGGCATCTTCCGGGCCCGAACCCGCCAGCACGATCTGGCCCTGATGATCGAGGCCAACAAGAGCCTGTCCTGGCAGGGCACCTTCGCCCTGGGGCCGGAGCCGAGCCGCTATGGCCTGCCCGCCACCCTGCGCCTGCACCTGCGGCGGGCCATCGGTCGCTTCATGACCAACGAAGAGGGCCGGGTGATGACCCTGGCCGAGCTCGCGATCCCCACCTACATCGTGGCCACCGGCCTGACGGTGGAGGCCCTCAAGCACGACCTCGGCTACTACGAGCACTTCCTCGACGACGTGGTCAAGCCGGGCTTCGTCTTCCGGGCCAGCCGCCTCGGCGGGCTCTCCCGCGTCGCCCAGCTGTTCCGGGAGTTCGCCCAGAACCCCCAGTCCATCAAGGAGGTCGTGTTCGGGCGCGACCCCGGCACCCAGGACGCGGACTGCATCGACGCGGCCGGCTTCTCCGCCTCGGTCCCGGG
>CALGIB010000469.1 GCA_937915955.1 uncultured Pseudomonadota bacterium | reverse complement strand
AGCACCGGCGGCGACGTCAAGCTGCTGGACTTCGGCGTCGCTCGAGCCGAGTTCGACGAGCGCGAGGCCCGCACCCAGCGCGTCCTGTTGGGCACGCCGAACTACATGGCGCCCGAGCGCTACCGGCTGCTCGACAACCACGAGGGCGACGTCTTCGCCCTGGCGATGACGCTGATCGCCGCCCTGCGGGGCCAGGAGCCGCGCCCGACCCCGCCCGAGCCCGAGCCCTTCACCGCTCACCTCGAGGCCCTGCTGGAGGGCTTGGACGCGAGCGTTATCGAGCTGCTCCGGCCAGCGCTGGCCTTCGAGGCCGCCGAGCGCCCAGCGGCGCGGGTCTTCGAGCGCAGCCTGCTGGCGCTGCAGCAGCAGGTCGGCGGAGCCTGGCTGCACGACTGGGCCGAAGCCGCGGTGCCCCGCGCCTTGGCGGACCGCCCCGTGCTCGAGGGCGCGCTGAGCGGCGCGACCCTGGTTGAGCAGCCTGACACCGAGGGCGGCCAGTCGATGACCTTCCTGGTCGATCTGGACGCCAGCGAGGACGTCAGCGAGGCGCCGCCCCGCTCGGGTGGAGGGCGCCTCGCGGTCTACTCGTTCCTGGGGCTGCTGCTGGCCTGCGCCGGCCTGACCGGGCTGGGCGGGCTGGGCGGGCTGCTGGCCAGCAAGAGCCAGCCCTTCCAGGCCCAGCTCTCGCAGCAGGTGGACCGCAGCCTGGGCGAGCTCGCGGGGGTGCTGAGAGGTCAGCCGGAGGAGGCCCAGACCGAGCGACTCGTAGCCGTGCTCGAGGCGGCGCTGGCGGACGAGCGCCGGAGCCGCATCGGCCTGGTCGAGCTCGCTCAGCTCCAGGCTGAGGCAGACTCGATGCGGCGAGACGGCTACGTCTCCGAGGTGGAGGCGCAGGCCTTCGAGAAGCTCCTGCTCGACAGCCTGAGGAAGTGATGGCCCAGCGAAACGACCCCGCCGCGAACCTGGCCCGGACCATCAAGCAGCTGCGTGACCTCCGCGGGCTGACCCAGAAGCGGCTGGCCGAGCAGGCGGGCGTGCCTCGACCCACCGTGGCCCACCTGGAGAGCGGCAGCGGGAACCCCACGCTGGCGGTGGTGGTGAAGGTCGCCGCGGCGCTGCAGGTCAGCATCGAGGAGCTGATCTCGCCGCCGCGGGCGCAGGCTCGGCTCTACCCGGCCTCAGAGCTCGTCACCCGGAGGCGCGGCGCGGTCAGCGTGCGACAGCTGCTGCCCGACTCCCTGCCCGGCGTGGTCGTCGAGCGCATGGATCTGCCCCGAGGGGCCAGCATGACGGGGGTGCCCCACAAGCCCGGGACCCGCGAATACCTGACCTGTGAGCGAGGCCGGGTACAGCTGACGGCCAGCGGAGCGCTCTACGAGCTGGGCCCCGGCGACGTGGTCGTGTTCCGAGGGGACCAGAAGCACGGGTACTCGAGCCTCGGGGACGAGGACGCGGTGGCCTATTCGGTGGTGATCACCGGCGCTCGGGAGTAGCGGCGCGCTCTCCTACGGGGTGGTCGGAGACCGCTCGCGCCAGGTCAGGCTCGCGAGCTCCAGGCTCCACACATCGTTCAGGAAGTTCGGCTGGATCTCGTCGTCGTGGCCGTCCCCGCCCATCATCCAGGCCAGCGCTCCGTCCTCGGTCACGTCGAAGACCTGGGCGTCCCGGGTCGTGGGCCCCTCGCTGCCCTCCACGGTCCAGCCCTCGTCGTCGAAGCACCAGATGTCGTGGTCCGAGCCGCTGCCACCCCAGACGCAGAGCCGCTCGCCCTGCATCCAGAAGCTGTGGCTGGCGTGGTCGGGCAGCCCCTGCTCGTCGTCCGCGACCATCGTCCAGGCGCCGGTCTCCCAGTCCAGGCTCCACAGCCAGCTGTGGCGGTCGTCGGCCTCGTCGATGCCGCCGCTCAGCCAGACCTTCCCCGCCCGCTCGTCCCAGAGCAGGGCCTGGCGCGTCAAGGGCCCGGGGCCGCCCTCGGTCTCCAGCTCCCGCCAGCTGTCCTCGTCCAGGTCGTAGACCCAGAGATCCGCGCGGGTCAGGTCCTCGTCGTCGACCTTGTCCCGCCCGCCATGGACCAGCATCTCGTCGCCGACGCGCACCGCCGCCGCCTTGTAGCGAGGCTCGGGGCCCTGGCTCCGGGCCGCCCAGACATCCGTGCTCATGTCCCACTGCCACAGCCGGTCCGAGACCTGGCCGTCCCCGCCCGTCCCGGCGAAGACCCAGGCCTGGTCGCCCCGGCTGACCAGGGTGCTGCGGAACATCGACTCGGGTGGCTCTCCGAGCTGCGTCCACTCCTCCGAGGACAGCTGGAAGGCCCAGGCGTCCACGCGCCGGCCCTCCTCGGAGCTGCCGCCGGTGATCAGCAGGCGCTCGTCCGCCGCGTCCAGCGCGCCGATGTGGGAGTAGCGGTAGGCCGGGAAGGCCTCGTCCCCGGGCACAGGCCCGGCACAGGCGAGCAGCCAGATCATCGGCGATCCCTCCGCATGAAGGCGGGCACCCAGAAGGCCAGGTAGGTCCACAGGATGGCCTCGGAGAAGCCACCCAGCGACAGGAAGACGAAGATGCCCAGGTGCAGGGCCAGCCCCGCCAGCAGCATCCAGGTCCGGGCGCGCCGAAGGAACATCAGCGGGTAGCCGATCTCGAACACCAGGGTCCCGTAGGTGGCCGCGACGGTGAACCACCAGAACCACTCCTGCTGGAAGAACCAGCTGGCGTCGAAGCGCCAGTAGGGCTCGGCCGACATGGCATGCCAGACGGCGTCGCCGTCCCTCCAGATCGGCTGCGTCGCCTTGATGACGCCGGTCTTCACGTACAGCACGCAGACCTGGATCTGGAACAGGCGAAGGGGCCACTTCGAGGGCGACTTCAGCTTCGGAAAGAGGCCATATCGTTCACGAATCCAGGCATCCACGGACCAGGCGCGCCCCAGGGGCATGAACAGCATGTAGAACCCGAACACCCGCAGCACGGCGTCGCTGCCGTCGCTCCAGACCGGGTTCCGGTTCATCGCGGAGGCCAGGAGGATCCACGCGATGGGGAAGGCCACGCGCGTGCCCAGCCCCAGCCCCACGCAGACCAGAGCCACGAGCGAGAGCCCGAACAGGCCTTGGATCACGGCCAGATCGCGGATCTGCCAGAGCGGGTTCGCGTAGAGACCCCAGCGCGAGTCCGTCCAGTGCTCGAGCCGGCTGTCGACGCTGAAGCTGCCCGGGTCCCCCAGCATCCAGTCCAGCTCGGTGAGCATCGGCAGGTAGGTCCAGAGGGCCAGCAGCGCGAAGCCGATGCGGAGCATGGCCAGCCGCCGGGGGTCCACCTCGTGGAACCAGAACCGCTGCCACCTCTCCCAGAGCGCCCTCATCGGTCCACGGTCGAGCAGTCCAGATCGACCAGGGGCTTGAGCGCCTCGGTGCGGACCCGGTCGGGATCGCGGCGCCACTGCTTGGCGCTCAGGTGCTTGACCGAGCGCTTGATCAGGCGCACGCGCTGGGCCTCGGGGTGCTCTCGACAGAGGTGCTCGGCGTAGTCGGGCCGAAAGATCTCCTGGCCCTCCTTCTCGAAGGCCACCACGAAGTGGACCTTGGTCCGGCGGTCGTACACGACGCGGAAGAAGGGCTCGTCCGGCTTGGTGCGCTGAGGCTCCAGCTCGAAGACCGAGCCGTCGGACCGCAGGCCCTCGTGGACCAGGAACTTGTTCCAGCGGGAGGGCTTGCGGAACATGTTCCACTCCTGCTTGAGCAGCAGGGCGTGCACGTAGGGCTTGCTGAGGGGATCCAGCACGCGGACCTCCTGCCAAGGCAGCACGTAGTTCACGACCAGCAGGACGTGGGCCACGAACCAGACCGAGAGCAGGGCGCGGGCGCGGGGGGAGGTCGGAGTCAAGGGCGGGGGCTAACCGGACCCGTCCAGGGCGTTAGCAAGGACCATGAGCTGGATCCTGCTTTCCCTGGCCTGCACCGGCCCCTCCGAAGACTCCGGTCTGCCCTTCGACCAACCCGGCTGGGACGACCCCGACGCCCGTCGCTGGAACCGCGCCGGGAGCTGGTATCCCCTGGACCCGGAGGAGCTGGACGCCGAGATCCAGCGCTACCTGGACCCGGTGGGCGAGAGCCGGCAGCCGGCCCGCGCCATCCTGTCCCCCCACGCGCGCCTGATCTCCTCGGGCAGCGTCGAGGCCGAGGCCTACGCGCGGGTGGAGATCCCCGAGCTCTGCGTCCTGATCGTGCCCAACCACAGCAGCGGCGAGCGGGTGGCGATCTGGCCTGGCGGCCCCTGGCTGACCCCGGGCCACGCGATCGAGACGGACGACGAGGCCAGCGCTCGACTGCAGGAGCTGCTGCCTGAGCTGATCCAGGATCGCGAGGCCTTCGACAACCACCCCGCCGAGATGCAGCTGCCCTTCATGCAGCTGGACAACCCCGGGACCCGGGTCGTGGTCGTGAGCCTGCGGGACACCCCCGACGAGCACTTCGAGGGCTTCGACGTCGAGCGCATCCACGCCTTCGGAGCGGGCCTGGCGAACTTGCTGACCGAGCACCCCGAGGCCCTGCTGCTGATCTCCACCGACCTGACCCACTACGAGACGGTGGAGAAGAGCGCCGCCCAGGACGCCGAGCTGATGCGACACATCGAGGCCCTGGACGTCGAGTCGCTGTACGCCTACGTGATCGAGGACGAGGTCAGCATCGGCGGCGAGATCGCCACGGCGATCGGCATGTCGGCGCTGGCCAGCCTGGGCCACACGAGCTGGGACTTCACCACCCGCGGTGACAGCTTCCACGTCAACGAGGACCCCGAAGCGGTCGTCGGCTACCCCGCGGGCGTGATGTGGAGACTTCCATGACCCTGATGCTGCTGCTGGCCTGCACCGACGACGACTGGACGGTGGAGGACCCGCCCTTCTACAGCTACACCGACGAGACCAGCCCCACGATCGACCTGGTCGCGGGCGAGGAGCCCAGCTTCCCGCTCGAGCAGATCGGCGGCGACAACGGCGATCAGGGCATCACCTACAGCTTCGCGCTGGCGGCCTACTACATCCTCCGGGTGCAGCACCTCGGCGAGGGCCGGCCCTTCGGCTACCAGCTCGAGCCCAGCACCGGAGAGTGGCTGGACGACGACAGCTGGGGCCGGCAGGTGATGGCCGTCATCACGCTGGTGCGCGCCCTCAAGGTCACCGGCCGTGACGAGTTCGCCGTGGCCAGCGCCGCCGCCATGACCGAGCTGCTCGAGGACGCCGAGGTCCAGGAGGACGGCACCCTGAAGC
>CALGIB010000468.1 GCA_937915955.1 uncultured Pseudomonadota bacterium | reverse complement strand
CTTGTACTGGCGTATCTCGGTGCGGTTCGGCGGGGACATCATCCCCTCGAGCATCTCGGTGTTGACCTCGTCCAGGTCGATCATCGAGGCCGTGGCCTCCTGACGGACGGCGCCCTTGTAGATGGCGTCCGAGGAGTCCATGGTCAGGTCACCGTCCTCGTAGGGCTCGATGACCACCGCGACCGCGCGCTCCCGCGTCAGGTAGGTGCGAGCGAACTCGGCGCTGTCGTGCGCCTCCACCTCGGCCAGCCACTCGAAGCTGCGGGTGTAGTACATGGGGTCGCCGGTGAAGTGCGTGAAGTTCGCGGTCTCCGCGGCGCGGCCATCACCGATGGACGAGACTACCTCGACCGAGCGGAAGGTGCGGGCCATCTGGGCCATCTTCGAGTAGCTGAACAGGTACTGCTGGAAGGGGCGCTGGTTGATGTCCCACATCTTGTAGAGGCCGTTGAGCGCGTCCTCGCGCACCTCCTCCGGGTCATCGTCCTCGGACATCTCGATGAAGCAGATGGCGGCGCTGTTGACCTCCTCGTCCCAGAGGAAGCAGCCGATGCTCTTGAGGTCCTCGATCTCGTCCTTGGTGATGTCGAAGTCGGGCTGGGTGTAGGTCAGCACAGCCGAGGTCAGCCAGGTACCCGCGGTCATCTGCATCAGCGGCGTGTTGGGGCGGTAGCTGCCCGGCAGCGACCAGCCCAGGACCAGCGTGGGCGACTCGACGCCGCCCTTGTGGTAGCTGATGGTGGTGTCGGCCGGCTCGGGAGGCGGAGCGGACTCACCCGAGACGCGCACCGGCGGCTCGCGCATCTCGAAGGGCGCGTCCGGGTTCTCCGGGTCGACCAGGAGGTCCATCGGGAAGGCCTCCTGGACGTAGCGCCAGGCGTTGTTGACCTTCTCGCCGTCCTCGCCCTGGGTCTCGATCTCGAAGTCACCGACGACCACGATGGTGGTGTTCTCGGGCCGGTAGTTGTTCTTCGTGAAGTTCTGCACGTCCTCGAGCGTGATGTTGTTCAGCGAGTCGTGTGTGCCGATGCCGAGGTTGTGGTACGGGTGGCCCTCGGGGTAGAGCTTGGGCCGCAGGTACCAGAGCGCCGATCCGTCGGTGTTCTCGTAGCGCATGCGGAGCTCGTTTCGCACGATCTCACGCTCGGTGGCGACGTCCTCGGCCGTCACGCCCAGGACCGGCTCGGAGATCCGCAGCGCCTCGAGGCGAAGCAGCGGGACCAGCGCGTCCTTGGGAGCGACGGTCATGTAGTTGGTCCAGTCGGACGCGGTGGACGCGTTCAGGTTGGCGCCGAGCTCGTGGAGCACGTTCCAGACCTTGGGGAGGTCACCGTGGATCGAGCGGAACCAGACGTGCTCGACCAGGTGGGCGATGCCCTCGCGGCCCTCCGGGTCGTCCGCGCTGCCGCGGTCGATGACGGCGGTGATGCTGATGATCGGCTGGGTGTGGTCCTCCTGGAAGAGGATGCGCAGCCCCGACGGGAAGTTGAAGTCCCGAAGGTTCAGCTCGTACTCGTCGAGCTCGAGGTTCATGTTCGGGTGGGGCAGGCTCTCGGCCCTGGCCGTCGGGAGGACGGAGAGGCCGAGGGCACCGAGCGCCAGCACCGAGAGGATCTGAGGGAACGCACGCCGCATGAAGAAGGACTCCTGACCAGGGTTCTTGGCGAGGGGCGGGATCGAGCCCGCAAAGCTCGACACCTTAACGCCTCCTCGGTGTTCCCGAGAGGCCGTCCCGTAAACCGATTGTGGGGGTTTCATCGGGCGCTACGAGAGGCGCCTGCCGCGACCGAAGGACCCCAGATCAAAACACCCGACCTGTGAAGGCCGGGTGTCGGAGTGGAGCTAAAGGGACTCGAACCCTTGACCCCTAGAATGCCATTCTAGTGCTCTCCCAGCTGAGCTATAGCCCCACAACCAGAAGCGCCGACCATATAGCGACCGGGATCCAGCGCGGCAAGCGAAAAACCGCAGCCGGTCGAGGGCGGCGCGGGGGACCCGACGCGCCCCTGACCCGAGGCGCCACGGAGTCCTGCCTCCGGCCTCGGATCGGCGGCCCGGGCCGCTTCGAGCGACGCGAGCCTCTACCAGACGTTGGTAGACAGCCGGATGGGCTCGGCCATCCCCGCCTGGCCCGCGACCACGACCGGGACCTGGGGCATGCCCGCCGCGTCCAGGCAACCGCGTGCGGCCTGCCAGGCCCGCTCCGGCGTGTTGTTCTCTTCCGAGAGGTGGGCCAGGGTCAGGTGCTTGAGCCGCGGGGTGACGCTGCTGCCCAGCAGCTCGGCGGCCTGGGCGTTGGACAGGTGACCGTGGTTGCTGCGGATCCGCTGCTTGAGGTGCCAGGGATAGGCCCCGCCCATCAGCTGCTCGACGTCGTGGTTGAACTCGAGCACCAGCGCGTCGCAGTCCCGGAGCTTCCGGGCGACCAGGGCCGTGGGCCGCCCCAGGTCGGTGACCACGGCCACGGTGACCTCGCCCAGGGTGATGCGGTACGCGACGGGGTCCAGCACGTCGTGCGGGACGGTGAACGGCTCGACGATGATGTGTCGGACGCGGAAGGGCTCGCCGCTGCGCACCAGCTCGACCTGCTCGGGCTTGCTGTTGGCGTGCGTCCCGTCGAGCGTGCCCGCCGTCATGTAGAAGGGCACCTCCTTTCCCTGGAGCTGCCGAAGGCGTCGCCCCAGCACCCTCGCCGAGGACACGTGATCGCTGTGCTCGTGGGTGATGCAGACCCCGTCGATGGGCCAGCCTGCCAGCCCCATGCCCTCCATCCGGGCCAGGATCCGACGCGTCGAGATGCCGCAGTCGATCAGCACGCCCGCCTGGCCGTCGCCGACGTAGGTGCTGTTCCCCGCGGACCCCGAGGCCAGCACGGCGAGCGTGACGTCACGCCGGAAGAGTCCCACCATGCCGGGCCTAGAGTCCGGGAGGCTTGGGCGGCAGACCGGGCATGCTGAGGCCCTGCAGGCTGAGACCCTCGAGGCCAAGGCCGTCGAGCAGGCCCGTCCCGGGCAGGGGCGAGGTGTCGGTCAGGCTCGCCGCGTCGCACCAGCCAAAGTCGCCCCCGCTGCGGACGCGGACGCGCTCGCCGTCGCGGTAGACGACCTCGACCCGGGCCTGGGCGGCCACGTGATCGACGACGGGGTTGTCGTCCGAGGCGCCAGGCCAGCGGACCAGATCGAGTTCCTGGGTGGTCCAGGCGTCCTCGGCCAAGGCGAGGGAGCAGAGCAAGAGCAGCATTCACGGTTGCTAACACCCGGAACCGGCTATCGCGGAGGACAATGGAGTCGCTCGCTGCCATCGGCCGCTTCTCGGGCTTCAGCCTGGCTGTGTTCCAGCGCCTGCTGTTCGGGCCCTGGTACCTGAGCAGCACCTGGAAGCACTGCTGGTTGGTGTTCGTGCGCTGCCTCGGCCCCGTGGTCGCGGTGGTCTTCCCCTTCGGCATGGTCATGGCCGTCCAGGGCCTGGCGATCTTCGAGCTGTTCGGGGCGCACCGCATGCTCAGCTCGCTCATCGCCACCGCGGTGCTGCGCGAGCTCTCCCCCGTGCTGGCCTCGGTCCTCGTCGCGGCGCAGGGCGGCAGCTCCTTCGCAGCCGAGCTCGGCTCCATGCGGATCAAGGAAGAGGTGGACGCCACCGAGGTGATGGCCGTGGACAGCCTCTCCTGGCACGTGGTCCCCAGGGTGCTGGCGCTCGTGATCGCCACCCCCATGCTCAACCTAGCGGGCTCGGTGGCCGGCATCGCTGGCGGCTTCTTCACGGCCGTCTTCGTGAAGGGCGAGCAAGGCGGGGTCTTCCTGGCCGAGCTGTGGACGCTGGCCACCCCGGTCGATGTGTTCGGCGGGCTGCTCAAGACCACCGTCTTCGGCCTGCTCATCGGCCTGGTCGCCTGCTACCAGGGCTACACCACGAGCGGGGGCGCCGCGGGCGTCGGCCGCGCGGTCAACGACACCGTCGTCTACTCGGTGCTGGTCTTCATCAGCGCCAACTGGCTGATGTCCAGCGTGCTGTTCGGGGCGGGCCTGTGAACCTGCTGGCGTCGATCGGCGGCTTCGCCTTCTTCTGCGTGGACTTCGCCCGGGCCGTGGTCCGCAGGCCCCCTCCCCTTCGCCAGGCCCTGCGCGAGGCCTACGTCATCGGCGTCCGCTCCTTGCCCATTCTGCTCGTGATCGCGGGCTTCGTCGGCACCAACCTGAGCATCTGCGGAGCCGCCGCCTTCGAGCCGCTGGGCGGCCAGCGCCTCGTGGGGATGTTCGTGGCGCTCGCCGGGCTGCGAGAGCTCGCGCCCATCATCGCGGCCTCGATGGTGGCGGCCAAAGCCGGCACGGAGATGGCCTCCCAGATCGCCGTGATGCGCATCCGCGAGCAGATCGACGCGCTCGAGGTGATGGCCGTCTCTCCCCACTGGTACCTGATCACCCCCCGACTCCTGGGCATCCTCCTGGTCATGCCCGCCCTCACCGCGCTGGCCACCTTCACGATGGTGGGCGCGGCCTGGGCCTCGGCCGTCTACCAGCTCGGCCTCAACGGCTTCGAGTTCATGGAGTTCGCCACGGGCGCCATCCAGCCCGTCGACCTGCTCTACGGCTCGCTGAAGGCCCTGATCTTCGCGGTGCTAATCTGCATGATCTGCTGCTACAACGGCTTCCAGAGCGAGC
>CALGIB010000467.1 GCA_937915955.1 uncultured Pseudomonadota bacterium | reverse complement strand
CCTTCGGGCTCGGGCCTGCACGTCGGTCACCCGGAGTCCTACACGGCCCTGGACATCGTCGCCCGCTACAAGCGGAAGAACGGCTTCAACGTGCTGCACCCGATGGGCTGGGACGCCTTCGGGTTGCCGGCGGAGCGCCACGCTGTCCGCACGGGCGAGCACCCCAGGGTCATCACCCAGCAGAACATCGCCAACTTCAAGCAGCAGCTGTCGCGCCTGGGTTTCAGCTACGACTGGTCGCGCGAGGTCAACACCAGCGAGGTCGACTACTACCGCTGGACCCAGTGGATCTTCCTGAAGCTGTACGACCAGGGCCTGGCCTATCTGGCCGAGGTGCCCGTCAACTGGTGCCCCGCCCAGGGGACCGTGCTGGCCAACGAGGAAGTGCAGGACGGCTGCTACGTCGAGACCGGCGACCCGGTCGAGCGTCGGCTGATGAAGCAGTGGATGCTGAAGATCACCGTCTACGCGCAGCGGCTGCTGGACGACCTGGAGGGCCTGGACTGGCCCGAGCACGTCAAGGAGATGCAGCGGCAGTGGATCGGTCGGTCCGAGGGGGCCGAGGTGCGCTTTCGCATCGACGGTCACGAGGGACAGTTCACGGTCTTCACGACCCGCCCCGACACCCTGTTCGGGGCCACCTACTGCGTGCTGGCGCCCGAGCACGACCTGGTCGCGGTCATCACCAGCGCCGGGCAGGCCGAGGCCGTGCAGGCCTACGTCGCTGCAGCGCGCAACCGCTCGGATCGCGACCGACAGGCCGGCGGCGACAAGGACAAGACCGGCGTGTTCACCGGCGCCTACGCGGTGAACCCGGTGAACGGACAGCGGCTGCCCATCTGGGTCGCCGACTACGTGCTGGCCACCTACGGCACTGGCGCCATCATGGCGGTCCCGGCCCACGACGAGCGCGACCACGCCTTCGCCAAGGCCTTCGACCTGCCCATCGTCCAGGTCTACTCGGGCCCTGACGAGCACGACGTGCAGGACGCCGCCTGGCCGGGCGAGGGCACCTCGATGAACTCGGGCCGCTTCGACGGGCTGAGTGTCGGCGCCTTCAAGGAGGCCATCATCGACTGGCTCGAGGAGCACGGTCACGGTCAGGGGGTCGTGAACTTCAAGCTGCGAGACTGGCTGTTCAGTCGTCAGCGCTACTGGGGCGAGCCCTTCCCCATCCTGCATGGCGAGGACGGCAGCATCCGCCCGGTGGACTACGCGGAGCTGCCCGTCAGCCTGCCCCACATCGACGCCTACAAGCCCACCGAGGACGGCAAGCCGCCGCTGGCTCGCGCGGGCGAGTGGGGCCACGTCACCATCGACGGCGTGCGCTACCAGCGCGAGACGAACACGATGCCGCAGTGGGCCGGCAGCTGCTGGTACTACCTGCGCTACATGGACGCCCAGAACACCGAGCTGCCGTTCAGCCCGGAGGCCGAGTCCTACTGGGGGCCGGTGGACCTGTACATCGGCGGCGTCGAGCACGCGGTGCTGCACCTGCTGTACGCGCGCTTCTGGCACAAGGTGCTGTTCGACTGTGGCCTGGTCAGCACGGTCGAGCCCTTCCAGAAGCTGTTCAACCAGGGGATGATCCTGGCCTTCTCCTACAAGGACGAGGCGGGCAAGTACTACTACCCGGAGCAGGTCGAGGAGCGGGACGGCGCCTGGTTCGTCAAGGCCGACGGGACCCCCGTCGCCACCCAGATCGAGAAGATGTCCAAGTCCCGCTACAACGTGGTGAACCCCAACGACGTCGTGGCCCAGTACGGGGCCGACGCGCTGCGCCTGTACGAGATGTTCATGGGCCCGCTGGAGCAGGTGAAGCCCTGGCAGATGTCCGGCGTGGAGGGCGTCTACCGGTTCCTGGGGCGGACCTGGCGCCTGTTCGTCGTCGGCGAGGGCGAGCTGAACCCGGTCATCGGGGACCACCCCGCGGACCGCGAGATCCGCCGCAGCCTGCACACGGCCATCAAGTCGGTGACCGAAGGCGTGGAGGACCTGCGCTTCAACACTCCGATCAGCCGGATGATGGAGTTCGTGAAGCTGGCGATGACGCGGGACAAGCTGCGGACGCAGGACATGGAGACCTTCGTCCAGATCCTGGCCCCCTACGCACCCCACCTGGCCGAGGAGCTCTGGGAGCGCCTGGGTCACGCAGAGAGCCTGGCCTACGAGCCCTGGCCCGCCTGGGACGAGGCGGCGCTGGCTCAAGAGACGGTGACCATCGCCGTGCAGGTGCAGGGCAAGCGCCGCGGTCAGATCGAGGTCGCCCAGGACGCCAGCAAGGAGGACATCCTGGCCGCCGCGAAGGCTCTGGACACGGTCGCCCGCCAGCTCGAGGGCATGCAGATCCTCAAGGAGATCGTGGTCCCTGGTCGGCTCGTGAACCTGGTGGTTCGACCGGCCTGACGAGACCGCCGGAGATCGAGAAAGTCCAATCTTCTCGATGGGATTCGTCAATCTCTCTGGCTATACTCCGGACCATGTCTCTTGACGTGTCCAGTGCAGCCTCGGTGAGCCCCTCCATGGATCCCGCCGTTGACCCTTTCCACCCTCTGATCCGCCTGCTCGAGCGCTATCGGCGCGACGTGCACAGCCTGGCGCAGCCCGCCTCCGAGGAGGCCATCCGGGCGGCTGAGCGGCACCTCGGGCATCGGCTGCCCGTGACGCTGTCCGGCTTCCTGCGGCGCTGGAACGGCGGCTCGCTGTTCCGGGGGGCGCTGCGGCTCCGCGCCAGCTCGGAGCTGGCTTCGCCGCGCGCGGAGTTCGCGGGCCTGGTGGCCTTCGCGGACATCCCAGGAGGCCGCCAGTGGGCCTACGCGCCCGATGGCTGCGGCGACTTCGTCTTCGGCGAGGTCACCGGTGGGGGGCTGGTGCCGCTGCACGACCGCTTCGACCGCTGGCTCAAGGCCACGATCCGCATGTTCGACGAGGACTCGCTGGACCGGGAGATCGAGCTGGGGATCCGTCGTGAGTGCGACCCCGACGGCGGCCACCTGCTGCTGGCGCTGGGCGAGCGCGCGCTGGCCTCCGGCGAGCCCCACGAGGCGCTCGAGCGCTTCAACCGGGCCACCGCCACTGACCCCGGTCTGATCAAGGCGTGGCAGCGCCTGGGCGAGATGCACCTGCAGGTCGGCGACCGTGCCCAGGCCCGCTTCGCGCTGCTGAAGTCCCTGCGGGCCTCGCGCCTGCCGCTGCCCTACCCGGGCGCCTCCTCGATCGACCCGGACGCGCTCCGGACGCTGGCCGGGCTCTTCGAGCCCAGCGACCCGGCCTGGCTGCGCGAGCTGGAGAGTTTCCTGGGTGAGCGCGTCTCGGACCTCCGGGCCAGCTCTGGGCTGGCGCTCTTCCAGGCTGCGACCGTCGAGCTTGGGCGCGCGCTCTCGCTCACCCGTCAGCGCCGTCAGGCGCGCAGCGTCTATGTCCAGGCCTGCGAGCGCGCCAAGGCCTTCGCGTTCCGCGGAAGCCTGGACCGCGTGCTGCTGGGCCTGGCCGAGGTCGAGCTCGGGCTGGGCCTGCACGACGAGGTCGAGAAGCGGCTGCGCCCTCTGCGCGGCACCGTCGAGGCGGAGCTGCTGCTCGCGCGCCTCATCACGCTCCGTCAGGAGCCCTGGGCCGAAGATCAGTTCGCGCTGGTCCGCCCCCTGCTCACCCGCGCCTCCCAGCGGGCCGAGCTGCTCCTGCTCCAGGCAGAACGACACCTGCTGCACGAGCGCCTGGATCAGGCCAGCGCCTGCTTCCACGAGGCGGACCTGCTGGCGGTGGAGGCGGGCTCGGCGTCGCTGCAGGCGGCGGTGTGTCTGGGCCTGGGCGACGTGCGCAGGTTGGCTGGCGACCACGCCTCGGCTGCGGAGGCCTACCGGGCCGCCGCGGACCGGGCCAAGGAGTCCAACAACGAGGAGCTGCGCTGGCGCGTGGTGCTGCGGGAGGGCGATCTGCTCCGCGCCGAGGGGCGGCTGGACGAAGCGCGCGCCGCCTACGCTGCGGCCGTCGATGCGTACTCAGGCCTGGAGTTGCCGGTCCGCGAGGCCTGGGCGCGGCTCCGTGTGGCGTCGGTCACCTCGGACCGGGAGCGGGACGAGGCCATACGGGCTGCCCGCGACTTCTTCAGCGACGCCGGCGTGCAGCTGGTCTGCGGCGTCGGTGCATGCGACGCGTTGGCCGGCGACCCCGGGGCTTCGCTGAGCTGGCACCTCGAGTGCGCCTCTGGTCAGGCCCGTGCCCGCTACGAGGCCCAGCGCGCCCGGCCCCCCCTGACTCGCTCGGACGCAGACCGGCCCGAGCGGCGCCTCGGCTCGCATCGCATCGCCATCGGCGCTGCGGACGTGGCGGTCGTGGAGGCTCTGGCCGGCGAGCTCGCCGAGCTGGTCCGCGGCCTGGGCGGTGCCTCGGCGCGCCCCTCGGATCCGGCGGTCACGCGCTACCTGGCGGCCGTAGATCTGCTCGCCACCCACCGCTCCTACGAGGCCTCCGAGGTGCTGCTGGCGCAGCTGCTCGAGCAGCGGGTGCCGGACATCTGCTCGCGAGCGTTGCGTGGCGCCCTGGCGCGCTCACCCAACGCGGCCCTGGTCGACGGGCTGCTCGAGGTCGTGGAGCGGCCTGGAGAGCCGCTTGGGGTCGCCGCCGCCGTGGAGATCCTGGGCTGGCGCCGCGAGCCGGC
>CALGIB010000466.1 GCA_937915955.1 uncultured Pseudomonadota bacterium | reverse complement strand
GACCAGCCCATCGACAACGCGGTCCCGACCGTGCCCGAGGTGAGCATCACGCCCGAGGCGCCCACCACGGACGACCTGCTCGAGTGCGTCGTCACCCTCGAGTCGACCGACGCCGATGGGCACCCGGTCAGCTACGAGTACATCTGGTCGGACGGCGCCGGCAACGAGCTGGACAACGGGCTCCAGGACTACCGCTTCATCCCGGACAACACGAGCGAGGGCCAGACCATCATGTGTCAGGTCAACGCCTTCGACGGGCGGGACTACAGCGAGGCGGCCACCGCCGTCGTGGTCATCGGGCCCGCCGAGTAGGTCGCGGGACCTCAGTCGGGCCTCAGGACGTCCGCCACGGCTCCGTCCACGGTCAGCTCGGTCCCGCCAACGATCAAGGCCAGCCCGTCCTCGAGTCCGTAGAACACGACCTCAGCGTCGGTCTCCAGCCTGTGCTCGCCCACCTGAAGGCTCGTGCCCCCAGCGGTCAGCCAGATCAGATCGTCCTGGACCCGCCAGGCCACGCCCTCCTCGAGCCCCTGGACCGCCTCGACCGGCAGGGGGCTCCCGGCCAGCTCCCAGGGAGCCAGCACGGTCAGGAAGTCTGGTGATGTCGCAGAGATGGAGGCGTCAAGCACCGTGTGGTGTCCGACCTCGTCGAGCTCGTGCACGTAGGGTCGTGCGAAGTCCTCGCGCGGGGGTGCCGCGAAGGTGAGCGCGCCGTCAGGGCTGGCGACGTAGGCCCTCACTCCGGCCCGGGTCTTCTCCCATGCGGCCCCGTCCTCGGTCAACGTGAAGCTGCCTCCGGTCTGCTCGGTACCGGCGTAGCCGTTGAGTCGCCACGCGAAGTCCCGCTGGGGACCGCTGGACTCCAGACGGTCGACGACCGCGAACCAGCGGTCACGGACCATCAACACGCTGCGCACGAAGTCCACGTCCTCGTAGGCGATCCGGGCCTCGGCGTAGTCCAGGTCCTTGGACTCCAGGGTGTTCTCCAGGTAGGCGTCCGTGTCCCCGAAGTTCTGGAGCAGCCCCTTGTTCGGCGGGCCCTGGCCGTCCACCAGGATCAGGTTGTGGGCGTCTCCCTGGGCGGTCACGGCGTTGTCGAGCTCGTTGGGCTTGTAGTAGCCGGAGTCCATCAGCAGGTACTCGCCGTAGGCCGCCAGCGTGACGCTGCCGCCGTCCACGTGGTCGTGCAGGGTCTTGCGCGCGTCCCCGTTCTCGGCGACGAGCAGCAGCCAGAGGGCGTCCTCGCCCCAGCCGCTGCGGAAGACCGCGTTGCCCGCCGAGGGCATGAAGCGCGTCGTCCAGTCGGGCTCCTCCGCGCTGGCCCCGGCGTCCATGTAGGCCAGGTGGTATGGGCCCAGCTCCATGCCGCCGGTGGTCTTCAGCGGGTCCTCCAGGTTGCTGAGCCAGTCGAAGTTGGCCGGGATGTCCGGCGCCCAGTGCTGGAGGACCGGGCCGCCGTTGGCGGAGTCGAAGCGCGCGTCGCCCAGCGGAGGGCGAGGTCCCCAGGGCAGCCGCAGCGCCACCGACCAGGTGAAGGCGTCGGCGAAGCTCTGGGTGTTCAGAGGGTTGTCGAAGGTGAAGGCCTCGCCCTCCACGCAGCCGTGGTCCAGCCAGGGATCCACGTCCTGGCGGTTCACGCAGCGCTTGGTGTACAAGTCGCCGACATCGGTGCTGTTTTCGACCGCGATGAAGAAGGCCAGCGCCGCCGGCATGCCGAAGTGGTAGTACAGCGGCCCCTCGGAGATGCCGCCGTCGTCCTGCACGTAGTGGCCGTCGGGACCCCAGAGGTAGGCGTTCTCTTCGACCGCGAAGTCCAGCCACTCCTGGGCGTCCGGGTGCTCGGGGAAGGCCAGGGCGACGTAGCCCATCGCGCTGGCGGTTCGGATGGGGTGGTTGTTCTGGGAGAAGCCCAGGCTCAGCTGTCGCATCGTGTCGTCGCGCACGTAGGCGTCGAAGAACTGCTGGTTGATGCTGGTGAGCAGGCGCTCGGCCCGGTCCTGGTCCTGGATCGGGTACCAGGGCGTGGACAGCAGCAGGTCGTGGGCGTTGGAGTAGCCCATCAGCGGGTACGCCATCCGAATGTTGATGTCCCAGTTGGCGTTGTCGCCCCAGTCGTCGTCCAGCCAGGCGAAGCCGTCGATGGCGCGCTCGGCCCGCGCCTGGTCGTCGTAGAGCCACGCCAGGAAGGCGTTGGCCTGCGCGACGCCGCCGTTGTGCCCGTGAGCGCTGGGGTCCCAGCCCTCGAGCGTGGTCTCGCGGTAGTCCTCGTCGGCTCGGGCCGTGACCTGGCCGAGGACGCTGGCCAAGGGCTCCTGCTGGACGCGCTCCAGGATGCCCTCCTTCATCTCGGGCCGCACCATCAGGCTCGGGCGCACTACCTCGGCTGCGGAGTCCTTGGGGGCGCGGCTGCATGCCAGGCAGAGCAACAACATCAGGGGGTTACCTCGCCGACGTCGTTCAGGAACAAGACCACGGTGCCCACGCCCAGGATGATGTCGTCCAGCTGGAGGATGCCCACGTAGTACTCGTAGTCTCCGGGGTTCGTGCCGAAGCTGGCGCCCTCGACCACCAGCGTGTCGGGATCTACGCGGTCGAGCACCCCCAGGGCGGCGGCGCCCACCGCCTCCTCGTAGGCTGCCCCCTCGAGCGCGCCGCTGGCCAGTCCGCGGTGCAGCGCGTGGGCGATGAGGGCCGAGCCCGAGGTCTCCGTGTAATTGGCCGGGTCCTCGGGGTGGTTCAGGACGGTGTGCCAGAGGCCGTCCTCGGCCTGGTAGGCCAGCGCCGCCGAGGCGTGCGCCTCGAAGAGCGGCTGGATGCGGTCCCAGCCCGGGCTGCCCGGGTCCACACGGCTCAGGTACTCGGCGGCGGAGACCAGCACCCACGAGTTGCCCCGGTTCCAGTACACCGCCTCGACGGGGATGTTGGCCTGGTCGAGGTCGCTCCAGGCGTGTCGGTAGAGCTGGTCCGCGGGATCCCGGCAGTGCATCGAGAAGAGCTCGTACTGCTCGGCCCAGGTCTCCAGGTAGGCGAGATCGTGGGTTCTGTCGTACTCGGCGAGCAAGAACATGCCGATCATGAACTGGGAGTCGATCCAGACCTCCCCGACCTCGCCGAAGACCGAGCCGGGACCCCAGTGCTCGTAGGCGCCGGCCTCGGTGGTCGGGGCCACGGCGAGGTAGGCGTGTGCGGCGTCGGTGATGGGGGTCAGCTGCAGCGAGCTGTCCTCGGCCATCAGCAGGGAGGCCAGCAACGCCGGCGACATGGAGTCGGAGCTGTTGAAGCTGGCGGGCTCCTGGCCCTCGAAGCGGCCGAGGTTGTCGGCCATCCAGTCTCGGGCGTAGTCCTGGGTCCAGTCCTGGTGCAGGCTCCAGACGCCGTAGGCCCAGACCGTCTGCATCCAGTCCAACGGCAGGTCCTCGGCCGGCCATCTCAGCGCCCCCCGCTCGGCCAGCGCTGTGGCTGTGGCCCTGAGGTCCAGCGAGCCGGCGGGGGCCGGGCTGGACGTGCAGGCCAGCAGTGAGAACAGCATCGCGCCTCCTGGCATACTCCCCGAGTGACGTCGACCTGGCTCGAGGGCTTGCGCGCCAGCATTCTGCCTGCCGCGCTGCTCGCCCTGCCGCTTGTCCTGCTGGGATTCCCCGGGTCGGGCGAGCTCCGCGCGTCCCCCCAGGGGGAGGCGGTCCGCCACCTCTGGGCGCTGGAGCGGGCCCGCGCGACCGGATCGCTGTCCGGCTGGACGGACCTGGTGGACTACCCGGACGGAGCGACCTGGTCGGTCATCGATCCCGGCAACCTGCCGGCCTACGCGCTCGGGCACGCGCTCGGGGGGCCGGCGGTGGGTTGGAACCTGCTGCTCTGGGTGGGCCTGGCGCTGGGCGGAGCGGGCGGCTGGTACCTGGCCAGGCAGGTCGGCGCGGATCGCTGGGGGCAGGGGCTCGGCCTGGCGATCGGGGCCAGCTCTCCCGGCCTGCTGCAGGCGGCCGCCGACGGGATGACCGAGGTCCTGGGCATCGGGCTGGTCGCGCTTCAGCTCGGGGGACTGATCGGGCTCGCCAGGAGTCAGCGCGCCCGCTACCTCGTGCCCGTCGTCGTCGGCATCGCCGGGGCGGCCTGGATGGGCCCCTACAACGCCGTGTGGGTGGCTCTGATCGACATCCCGATCGGGCTCTACCTGCTCTCGCAGAGGCGCTGGCTGCACCTCGTCGCCGGCGGCCTGGGTGCGCTGCTGGCCGCGCCGGTGCTGCTGCTCTCGCTCGCCCAGGACAGCGGGGCGCCGGGGGGGAGCGCTCGGGGGACGATCACCGCCCTGGACGGCTCCGGCTGGCGCGGGGCCACCAGGGCGGGGGCCGACTTGCTCGATCTGGTGGTCCCGGAGCCGCTCCTGCAGCAGGTCGCGGTGCTGCCGGCGACCGCCTATCTGGGCCTGCTCCTGCCGATCCTGGCCCTGGTCGGGCTCTGGCGCTGGCGCTCGGGTTGGCCCTGGCTCCTGGCTGCGATCAGCTTCTCTGCGCTGGCGCTCGGGGTGATGGTCACGGTCCGGGGCGTACCGACCGGGTGGGCGGGGCCGGCGGCCTGGCTGGAGCTTGTCCCTCCGCTGGACCGCCTCAGCCGCTGGTACCGGGCCGGCGCCCTGGTCCCCTTCCTCTGCATCCCGCTGGCGGTCCGGGCCCGCCCCGGTCCGGCCTCGGCGCTGCTGGCCCTGCTCGTGGTCCTGGACGCACGCCTGCTGGCCCCCCTCCCGCTCCGATGGGCCTCGGTGGAGATGCCGGGCGCCGCCTTCGAGCAGCTCCGCAGGCCGGTGGTTCCGTTTCCTTCGGACCAGAGCGAGCCCTCGGCGGGCCGCCTCGCGGACGGGCCGCTGCTGGCTCAGCTCGTCCACGGCCAGCCCGTGCTGTACCAGCTGAACGAGGGCGAGTTCGACCACCAGCTGGCGCACGCCCTGTGGCTGGCCGAGGTGCCGGAGACCACGCCCGTGGGGCTGCGCATGCTCCAGGAGCGAGGCTTCACGACGCTCGAGGTGCACACCGACCACGCCTCCGAGGCTCAGCTCCGGGCGCTCGAGGAGCTCTTCCCGGCGCCGAGCTTCGAGCAGGGTCCTGTCCGGATCTACGACCTGGAGGCGCTGTGAGACACCCTGTGTCAACCCCACCTCGGTCAGGCGACCTCGCCCTTGCGGCTGTGTCTGGCCTTGAACTGGTCCACGACTGCTCCAGCTTCGTCCAGCACGCAGACCGCGTGTACATCGCTGGCGTCCAACCTTCGTGCCCCGTGGCGCTACACCCTGTTGTCGGTCGGGATCTCACGGGCCTTCCAGGCCGGCGGGTCTCACAGAGGCCGTCGAGCGGCGAGCGAGTCTGGCCGAACCTGGGAGAGCACCGGGAGCGCGACACCTCTACTCAGGTGTCGCTGACCCGGAGGGTGCAGCAATGAGCGTCTTGCTGCTCCTGGCCTGTGGCGAGGGACCGCTCTACTTCGACCCCGAGCCGGGCGAGGAGCCCGGGGACTCCCTCGCCGTCGTGGGCTGCGCCGACCCGGTGGAGGCGGGCTGGGACGAGGTCGGCGAGGCCTGGGGACTGGTCGGCGGGGCCGAGCGCCTCGTCGACCACCTCGACGGAGGTGGGCTGGCCCTGGGGGACGTCGACGGCGCCGAGGACCTCGTGGTCGCCTGGGAGTCCGGCGTGGTGCTTCATCGCAGGGGCGAGGACCTCCGCGAGCGTGAGCAGCTCGCCTCGGAGCTGGGCGGCGCCCCGGTGCTCCAGGACCTGGACGGCGACGGACACCCCGAGCTCGTGGTCGCGGACGCGGGCTTGGCCCTTCGCGGCCAGGACGGGAACTGGGACCTGATGTTTGAGCGCGAGGGTCCCCACAAGCTGCGCGGGCCGGCGGTCGCGGACCTGGACGGCGATGGGCGGGTAGATCTGTACCTCGCGCGCACCTCGCCCGAGCATGGCAGCTCGATGGCGGAGGACAGCGTGGCGTGGGGCGAGGCAGGGGGGCTCACCGAGGACACCGAGGCCGTCCCCGAGGCCAGGCGCGGCGGGCAGGCCTTCCAGGCCATCCTCGTGGACGCCGACAGCCGCCGCGGACCCGACGTGTACCTGGACAACGACATGGGCGAGACCGTGCGGCCCAACGCCTTGCTCCTCAGCGATCCCCAGGGCTTGGTGGACGGCACCGAGGCCTGCGCCTGCGGCCTGGCCCACTCGGGCATGGGCGGGGTGGCCGCGGACATCGACGGGGACGGCGTCGAGGATCTCTACCTGGCTGGCACCAGCAGCAACGTGCTGCTGGTAGGCGACGGCCTGGGTGGCTACATCGACGCCACGGCGGCCCGCAACGCCAACCCGCTGGCGAGCGCGGAGATGTCCTGGGGCGTGGCAGCCGGAGACCTCGACAACGACGGCCGGATGGACCTGGTCGCGTCTCGGGGCGACCTGTGGTCGACCAGCCACCCGGGTCAGGAGTTCCAGTCATCCATCGCGGTGCTGCACCAGGCCGGCGATGGACAGTTCTCCGACATCGCCCCCGCCCTGGGCCTGGACGGCCAGGGGAGCTGGCGCGCGGTCATCCTCGAAGATCTGAACGATGACGGTGTCTTGGATATGATCATCGGCGAGGTCACCGGGCGGCCGGCGCTCTACCTCAGCCGGGGCTGCACCGACCAGTCCTGGATCGAGGTCGACGCCCCTCCGGACAGCCGGGTCGTCGTCACCGCCGGCGGGCAGCAGTGGGTAGCCTGGGCGCGTACCCAGTCCGGCTTCGCGACCTCCCGACCCGCCCGGGTCCACATCGGCCTCGGCGACCACGAGCGCGTAGAGAGCGTGCGGGTGATCCCACCCTGGGGTGTCCCGGAGATCGAGGTGGAGGGCCCGATCAGCGCCCGTCAGCGGCTGGATCTTCGAGGGTGAACTCCGCGCGAGCCACAGGCAGGCCGTTCACCAGCACCTCGACGGCCTGCACGCCCGCGTAGAGCCTGCGCACCGAGACCTGCTTCATCGGCAGGCGCTTGGTCCAGCTCAGCTCACCCTGGGTGACCTGGCGACGGACACCCTTGAAGACCTTGCGGCGGCTGCGCTCGCCTTTGGCGTTCACGAACTCCACGGCCAGATCCAGCATCAGCGCCTGGGTCGTCAGGCTGTCCAGAACCACAGTGATCTCTACCTGTTGGCCGATGGTGACGGGACTGGACGCCCACACCCGGACCTCGCCCAGCGCCGGCGGCCCCAGACCCACGAGCGCCATGGCCCCCGGGTCGCCGGCCTTGAGCAGGCTGCGCAGCGCGTGTCGGATCAGGCGCTGGCGCGAGGGCTGAGTCCGGGCCTGGCACCAGGACACGACGACGCCGGGGTGGTCCTTGGCGATGTCGTTGAGGTTGTTGGCGACCGAGCGCCGGACATACTCGCTGTCGTCGTCGACCAGGCGCTCGAGCAGGCCCAGGACCGGGCCGGGGTCGCGCTGGAAGTCCGTGAGGTGACCGCCCCAGGGCAGCCGCGGCCGGCAGCCCTCGCTGACCAGGCGCCTCACGTGCTCGCTGTCGTGGGTGACCCAGGTGTGCAGGCGGGCCAGGGTTGTCTCGGGCCAGGCCCGCAGGTAGGGGCGGACCGCGAACTCGGCCGAGAAGGTCGAGGTCAGCGCCTCGATGGCGTCCAGGGCCTGCTCGGGGTAGCCCCGGGCGTGGTCCTCGATGTAGCGCATCAAGGGCCAGGCCCAGAGGTTGACCGGCTCACCCCAACCGTATCGCTCGACCAGCAGGTCCAGCGCCGTCGGCACGTCCTGGGGCAGGTGCCGGGCCAGCGCATCCGAGACCTGGATGACCCGGGCCTTGAGCTCCAGGTCCTCGAGATCGTCGCAGGCCTCCGCCACGAAGGCGCTGCCAAGGCCCAGCCGGACGGCGACCTCGGCGACGCGCTCGCGGCTCAGCTCTTCCTTGAAGGGCCTCCGCTCGTCCTCTACTCGGGCCATGAGTCCAGAACGATCCCGGTCGCTTCGGGCGACCATCCGTGACCGTTGCTGCCCAGGTCGGGGCTCTCGAACACGTACTCGTGGCCATGGGCCGACAGGTCAGCCACCAGCTGTTCGCTGCGGCTGTAGGGCACCACCTGGTCGTCCGGGTCGTGGATGACCGTGAAGTGCAGCTTGGGATCTGGCTCGGTGTCGGGGTAGTCGAAGTAGCTGCCGATTCCGGCTGAGAGCACGACCACCGAGGTGACGCCGCGGGGGTCGAAGAGCCCCCAGTAGCAGGCCATGTGGCCGCCCGCGCTCGTGCCGGCGAAGCGCACCCGCGCCAGGTCCAGGTCCACCTGGGTGGCGGCGTCCGCGACGAAGCCCTGCATCTGGACCTCGAGGCCGAGCTCCCAGTAGTGCTCCTGGGGGCCCTCGACCTCGTTGAGGAAGGGCACCATCAGCACGAAGCCGCGCTCCTGCGCCTGGTCCAGGAGCCCGGTCTGCATCATGTCGGTCCACATGCCGTTCATGACCGTGCCCTGGTTGTTCCCGCCGTGGCCGAACATCAGCAGCGGCGCGCAGTCCGGCAGGTCCCGCGGCGAAAAGAGCCAGTAGCTGTCGTCCCCGACGGCGTGGAAGCTGCCCCCTTCGGCCAGGCCGGTGCCCTGGGAGCAGAGCGAAGCGGCGCCGCTGTCCGGGCTGTCGCCGGTGGGGCTGTCGTCGCCGGACGTGGTGCTGTCGTCCGGAGGCGTCGTCGTGGCCGTGCAGGCCAGCAGGATCATCAGGGCGGGCATGCCCCAGCGTAGTCCGGTCCCGCGTTACGTCCCAGGCCCACCCCTTCGGAGGATCCCCGTGCAGGCACTCTTGATGCTGCTGTCAGGGCCGGCCCAGGCCACCGAGCTCGCCATCCCGTACGAGCGCTATGAGCTGGACAACGGCCTGACCGTCATCCTGGCCGAGGACCACGACGTGCCCGTCGTGCAGGTCAACGTCTGGTACCACGTCGGCAGCAAGGACGAGGTCGAGGGCCGCACGGGCTTCGCCCACCTGTTCGAGCACCTGATGTTCCAGGGCTCGGAGCACAACGACCAGGACTACTTCCAGCCCCTGCAAGAGGTCGGCGCTCGGGTCAACGGCACCACGAACACGGACCGGACCAATTACTTCGAGGGCGTGCCCGCCGAGTACCTGCCCCTGGCGCTCTGGGGCGAGGCCGACCGCATGGGCTGGCTGGTCATCGACGCGGATAGGCTGGCCAACCAGCAGGACGTGGTGCGCAACGAGCGCCGTCAGTCCTACGAGAACCGCCCCTACGGCACCGTGTGGATGACGATGCTGGAGAACATGTTCCCGGCGGGTCACCCCTACCACCACCCGACGATCGGCAACCACGAGGATCTCGAGGCCGCGACGCTCGAGGACGTGAAGGCCTTCTACGAGACCTGGTACACACCGAACAACTCCGTGCTGGTCATCTGCGGCGACTTTGACCCCGCCACGGCGAAGGCCTTGGTCGAGCAGTACTTCGGCGAGATCCCCCGCGGCCCCGAGGTCGTCCACGCCACAGCCGAGCCGGTCACGCTGACCGAGGAGACCGTGCTGCGGCAGGAAGAGGCCGGGGTGCCCCACGACAAGGTCTGGATCGCCTGGCCCAGCCCCGCGCTCTACGCGCCCGGCGACGCCGAGCTGGACCTGGCCAGCACGCTGCTGACCGACGGCAAGGACAGCCGGCTGTACAGCCGCCTGGTCCTGGACGACCGGATCGCCAAGGAGGTCGACGCCTACCAGGCCAGCTTCGGGCTGGGCAGCATGTACGTCATCGAGGCCACCGCGGC
>CALGIB010000465.1 GCA_937915955.1 uncultured Pseudomonadota bacterium | reverse complement strand
GGCCAGGGTGAGGCGGTGGTCGTCGGTGACCTCGACGACGCGGACCAGGCCCTTGGCGCGGTCGCTGATCATCTTCGGCAGCTCGATCGTGCCAGGCTCCAGCTCGACCACGGCCACGCGGCGGCGGGGGCTGTTGAAGCGGCCCTTGGGCTTGGTGGAGGCGGTCATCACGACGAAGCGGGGCAGGGGGGTGGCGGTCATGCGGCACGCTCGCCCAGCTCGAAGCGGAGCGCGTCCGGGGAGCTCTTCTCGAGGACGATAGTGCAGACGGCGACGTGCAGGCCCCAGCCGTGGCTGAGGTCGTAGTCTGCGGGGTGGTTCTCCTCGCAGACCTCGCAGAGGCTGCGCTCGTGGGGCTCCAGGGCCACGGCGCGTGGGGCCGGGTAGAGGGAGGCCGGGACGGGGTAGAGGGGGTCGGTGGCCTGATGGATCATGGGTACTCCGGGTTGGTGATCCATCTTTAAGCCGTCCCTCCAGACGGTCAAGTTTTTGGGCTAACTTTTTTGTACTGACCCCGAGGCACGATCACCCCTCCAGCCAGAAGCGCTCGATGACACCCCCAGGGAACCAGAGCTTGACCAGCACCCGGGCCTCGCCGAGGTCCGCGGCGCGGATCGGCTTGCAGGTGAGGATCTGCCCTCCATGGCCGTCCGGTCGCGTCTCGTGGGGGTGGTCGCTTCGAGCAGCCCAGATCATCGAGGGGAAGATCTCCCTGCGCACGTAGTGGCCGTCGTAGATCTTGAGGCCCTCCCGCCGATCGGAGCTCGGCGTGTAAGCGCCGGTCCCGCCGAAGGGCACGCCGTGGAGAGGGTGGCCCTCCATCTCAGAGCCGTCGACTCGTTGGAAGTAGAAGCGTCCGCTGGTCTCGGAGAGGGGCATCGAGGTAGGCTCCAGGAGAGCCCTCTCCGTATGGACCCTGGGCGAGACAGTCAAATTTTTTGTGTGAACACGGATGCCGCCCCTCCTCCTCGCCCTCGCGCTGGCCCTCTGGGTGGATCGCGCGGCCCCTCGAGCCCTGCGCCGATCGCTCGGAGGAGGCCTCGAGGTCTGGTCGGTGGCCCCCTACGTCTCCCCGAGGGCGCGCCCGCTGACGGACGAGGAGGCGCTGGTGCGATCCGTGGCCCTGGCCCTGAAGGCGCCCGAGCCCTGGAGCATCGAGGTCGCCAGCGCGGCCATGGCGCGGCTCATCGGGGGCCAACCGAGCCCCCTGCTCGTGCCCGTGCCGAGCTCATCGGGTGCCACGGAGGCCAACCTGCAGCTGGCCCGGGCGATCGCCTCGGTGCTCCCTGGGGCCATCGTCGTCGACGCGCTCGGTCGGTCCCGCCCCGTCCCGAGCTCGATGTTGCTGCACTGCGCCGGGCGAGCGCCCCCGAGCGTCGAGGGCCACGCGATGGTCCTGCGCAGGGAGGTCGTGGGGCGGGTCTGGCTCGTCGACAACCACGTCACGGCCGGCAACACCCTGCGCGCGGCGGCGGCGGCGCTGGGTCCTGCCGCGGAGCCGGTCGGGTTGACCTGGTCCGCGGCGCAGCTTGAAGCTCCGGAGCCGCCGAGATAGCGGCCTGGATGCGCCGCATCGACCCGAAGACCGCTCGCCTCTATCGCTTCCGCCCACGGGGACAGCCCTCCGAGATCCTCGTCCGAGGGTGCCTCCTGGCTGAGGCCGCGCAGGCCGCAGCTCGGCACAGCGGGCGCCCGGTGGCCTTCCTGGGCCTGGAGCCCTTCGGAGGAAGTCCGGACATCGACCTCGCCCCGAGTGCTACACTGGCCCCTGGAGCTGCTGGCCTATGAACCCGATCGCCTCCATCCTCGCTCTCGTCGTTGGGGCCTGGGCTGCTGTGAGGCTGCTCGGATCCTCGGAGGCCGAGCCGGGCCGATCGGGGACCCGGTCTACCCCCCCTTCGAGGCCCGTTCGGGGACCTGCGCCTGTTCGTGGGCACGCACCATCGGCCCCGACCCACGCGCAGAGCTGGGGAGATCGCTTCCCGATCGCCGTACCGCAGCCCCTCCTCGGCCCCGTCCGTGGGCACGCGCCGGCCACCCCGACCCATGAGCAGGGCTGGGGAGAGCGCTTCCCAGCGCCGCAGCCCCCCGCTGACCAGCTGTGGGAGGTCCTCCAGGAGCTTCGCGATCAGGGCGTCGATCCGTTCTCCGATCCCCAGGGATGGGCCTCCGAGCTCGCGGTGGCCTGGTCCACCCGGAGCTTGGGCATCGACCTGGAGGTCATGGGCAAGGACAACCGCATCGTCCTCCGTGCCACTCCCCGGGACGGGACCAGCGGAGCGCGCATGCTCAGGCTTCACCTCCCCGAGGACCCGGACATGGACAGGGTCGTCCTCTCGGGCCCCGAGGGGACGCTCAAGCTGCGAGGCGACCGGGACCCGGCCCAGATCGTCGCGGGCTGGCTCCTCTTCGAGGACGACGTGACCCTGGCGGACCTGGCCTTCGCCATGTCCGAGGGTGCCTTCGGCGTGCTGGACGAGGAGGGCCAGGACGAGGATCTCGCCATCCCAGCCAGCGATCTCTTCACGATCCAGCTCCTCCCGTAGTAGGATGGCCCTCGCATGATCCCTCTCCCCGCTGTCCTCGCCCTCCTGGGCGCCGCTCTCCTTGGGGAGGAGGCGCAGGACATCCCCACGGGCGCGGCTGGAGAGCTGGGCCTGCCAGACAGTGAGCTCTGGGATCGAATCTGGACGCGCAGCGACGTCCTGGGCGACCTGGACTTCCGTCAGGCGCTGGTCCAGGACCCGCGCCGAATCGACGCCCTCATCCAGCAGCACCTGCTGGATCCCATCCTGCGCCCGATGATGGCGCTGCAGGCCGGCACCTCCGAGGTCTCCTCCGAGCTGGCCCGGCAGCTCTACGTGCTCCGCAACGCGGCCCTGCGTCAGGCGCACGGGCGCATCACGGCGCCGGCCCTGGCGACCTTGATGCAGGACGAGTGGGGCGAGTACGGGCCCGTGCTCGATCAGACCCTGGTGGCGATGGCCCGCGCTGGGGATCGCCGGGCCCAGGCCATGGTCCAGGGGCTGCGGGACAGCTGGACGACCATCGAGGTCGCCTTCCAGAGCGCCCAGACCGTCGCGCAGCGCGCCGCAGCGGACTCCGTCGACGGGCCGGATGCCCGGGCCTGGACGACGATGGCGGAGCTGCTCACCGCCTCGAAGGAGGCCCTGGGTCAGGCCCTCGAAGGCCTCCCTGAGCGGTTCGGTGGAGAGGTCCTCGACCTCAACGACTGGACGCAGCCTGACCTCGTGGACCTCGACGTCTTTGACGCCTGGATGGAGGCCTGATGGGCACCGCGCTGGCCCTGATCCTCTCGGGCGCGCTCCTCGTGGGCTCGATCTCGACGCAGTCTCGTGGCAACCCGGTCCCGGACTGGCGGGCCAGGACGATCTTCGACGAGGCCCGCTGGAAGCTCACCGAGCTGCTCACGCCCTCTACGGTGGACGCGGTCGCTCTGGACCTGGACCTGGACCTCGGGCCGGCCGCTCGGGATCCTGGCGCCCGCGTCTTCCTGTTGGCCGACAAGTCCGGAGGGGACCACGCGGTCTTCGTCCTGGGCAGCACCCTGCGGCTGCTCTTCGGGCCCGGTCAGGGCACGCCGACCCGCGAGGCCGAGGCCCGCGTCTACGCCTTCCTGCAGATCCCGATGCTGTCGATCCCCATGTCCGTGGCGCCCCGCCTCGAGGAGAAGGTCCGCGTCATCGAGGACGACTTCGAGCTCATCGAGCTGCCCCCGCTCTACGAGTCGGGGGAGGAGGAGCTCCGTCAGGTGGCGCAGCAGCTCGACGTGGGCGACGACGACCTGGAGATCGTATGACCCCTCTGATCGTGCCGATCTTCGGGGCGCTGGCTGCGGCGCTGGCTGTGGACACGGTCGGGTCGACGGCCCCCGCCAGGAGGATCCCTGGTCCTCGGCCAGCTCCAGGGTTGGTCCGCTACGGCACGGATCGCTACGGCACGGCCTTCGTGCTCGCGCCCTTGATCCCCGAGGCCCTGGTGGTCGGCGTGCTCGCGGCGGCCGCGGTGGGCGCTGGCCTCATGGTGGTCACCACGGCCGGCGTGCAGGTCGACGACCTGGGGATCGACTTCACCTGGCCCTGGGTCACGGCGGCCTCAGCGATCCCGACACCCGAGGAGCTCGCTGGGGAGCTCGAGGCCGTCGAGGTCGCCCTGGCCACGACCGGCGCGAGCCTCGGTGAGGGCTGCCGTTGGGTGCTCTCCCCCCTGAGCATCTACGACCGCTTCCTCGACCTGCTCGCGACCGAGCTCAGGCTGCCGAAGTCCGCCTTCGCGGAGCAGGCCTGGGCGATCTGGCGGCGCCTGGCGGGCAGGTTCTCCGACTCCGCGCAGCTCGCGGAGATGATCGCGTCGGGTCCGGGCGGCGCGCTGGCCGCGATGAACCTCGGGACCCAGGTGCTCTACCTCATCGGGACCTGCGCGCTCGAGCTGCTCGTCTCGATGGGCACCTCGCCGGACGCCTCGCTCTCGGCCGCGCAGCGGCTTCGAGAGGAGATGACGCGCTGCGCGGGCACGAGCAAGCTCCGCTTGGGGGCGAGGATCCGGGGCTGGGTGGCCGGCCTGCTCTCCATGTTCACTTGGATCCGGAAGCTCAAGCCCTACCTCGCGTCCCTGATCTCGATCGGAGGCGCGGCGGGCCTCTACAACGTCGACGACTGGATTGAGGAGCGCGTCCTGGCGCAGCTCATCGACATCTGGGCTGACGTCGGAGAGGCCCATGGCGAGGAGGTCGCCGAGGACG
>CALGIB010000464.1 GCA_937915955.1 uncultured Pseudomonadota bacterium | reverse complement strand
CTTCTCGAGCATGGTGCCCATGAAGATGAAGAAGGGCACGGCCAGCAGCACGTAGTTGCTCATCACCCCGAAGGTCCGCTCGGGGAAGGCGTAGAGCAGGGCCCAGTCGAAGAAGCCCATGGCGACGCCGATGAAGGCGAAGATCAGCGCGGTGCCGCCGAGCGAGAAGGCCACGGGGTAGCCCGAGAAGATCAGGCCGAAGGCGACCACGAACATGCAGGGGCCCAGCCAGTCACCCTCCATGGGGCGCCTCCTGCTCGGGCTTGGGGAGGTCGCCGCGGAGGCGGCCGATCCGCTTGATCAGCTCGCTGATCCCCTGCAGGAACAGCAGACCGAAGCTCACCAGGATCATGGACTTCAGCGGCCAGCGGGGCAGACCGCCGGGGTCGGGGCTCTGCTCCCAGACCGACCAGGAGTTCTGCACGCTGGGGAAGCTGGACCAGAGCGCGAAGGCGCAGAACGGGAGCAGGAAGAGCAGCGCGCCGACCAGGTCGATCCAGGCCTGGGCCCGCGGCCCCAGGCGCCCATAGAGCACGTCGACGCGCACGTGCTGATCGCGCTGGAGCGTGTAGCCGGCGCCCAGGAGGAACAGCAGGCTGAACAGGTACCACTGCCCCTCGATGAAGGCGTTGCTGGAGAGCTGCACCTCGATGAACCGGCCCGAGTAGCGGGCCACGGCGTTGAACGCGCCGAGGCCGACCATGGCCAGGACCAGCAACGAGGCGGACTCGCCGATCCAGGTGTTCAGGCGATCGATGGCGCCGCTGAGGCGGACAAGCAGCTTCACGACGATCCGGGGCGAACCGCGAAGCTAACAGGACGGACTAAGTTGCAGCCGTGGCCAAGCTCCTCTTCCTCCTCTTGATGCTCAGCGACGTCGTCCTGGCGACCTCGGTGTTCATCGCCCTGGCCAAGCCGGACGTGGCCATCGGCTTCGCGATCCGGCGGATGGGACTGAACGAGCCCTGGTTCGAGGAGCATGTGCGCGAGGACGAGCTGGCTCGCCTGCGGCACATCACGCGCATGTTCAGCTTGGGTGGGCTGGCGGCGGTGTTCGCCTGGAGCTTCCTGGTCGGGAGCCTGATGCGCCTCATGGGCGTGTGATCGCTCCCGGGCGCGTCAGGGCGTCGTCACCCAGGCCAGCAGATCCAGCAGCTCCGCGTCGGTCAAGCGGTCCTCGGTCAGCCGAGGCATGCGCTGGTTGGGGCTCTCGAGGTCGCCGATGTCGACCTTGCGCACCCGGCTGAGCAGCTGGCCGGTGCTGGCGAACTCGGCCGAGGCGAAGCCCACCGACTCTCCCTCGGCGTGGCAGCTCCCGCAGTGCCGGATCGCCAGGTCCTCGCCGGCCACGACGTCGCCGATGTCCTCGCCCCGCAGCCAGTCCTCGCCGTCCGTGAGCGAGTCCACCACCTCGTCCTGGGTGTCCCAGCTCGTGAAGCCGAAGTCCAGGGGCTGCGCGCGGTCGTCGTCATCAGCGGGGGAGGCGTCCATGCGCGTGCGCAGGAAGGCCTCGAGGTCGGCGGCCTCCTGGGCGGCCATCGCGGCGCCGTCGGGCCAGTAGGCCCGCACGCAGACCTGGCCGCCGTAGGCCCCGATGACG
>CALGIB010000463.1 GCA_937915955.1 uncultured Pseudomonadota bacterium | reverse complement strand
CCTACCTGCACAACCTGCTGCACGACCAGGAGATCCCGGACGTGCTCTTCGACGACATCTGGAGAGAGGTCGCGGACCACGTCGGAGACGATCGGGCCGGCATGCTCTTCACGAACGTCAAGTCCCTGGGCGAGGACGATGTCCCGGAGTGGGGAACGGACTTTGGGGACAGCTACGAGGAGATCGTGGCTGCTGTCGAGGGCATCCTGGACAACCCCGAGTGGGCTCGCGAGTCGCTGGAGCTCTTCATCGACAACGTCGAGGGCAACTCCTGGGTGCCCATGAGAGCCATCGTCGAGGGGGACTACGCCGCCGCAGACCGGGCCCTGGGGCAAGCCGCCGGCCCCGGTCTCGGGGAGGGAGCGCTGCTCGATCAGCGGGAGTGGTCCCGCGGCCAGCTGCTCTACGAGATGGTCCGCGTGATCGACCGGGACCTGGGCGAGCTGTCCTCACTGGACAAGATGGGCCTCGGCCTCACGGCCCCCTGGTCGACGATGGCCCAGCTGCGACCTGAGGACGTCCGGGTCCTGCGACTGGCAGCTCGAGCGTCCGCCCGGGTCGACCCGGTCCCCGAGGAGCTGGAGCTGCGCTTCTCTCCGGAGGACCTCGCGCTCTCGCCGGTCACCTACGGGCGCAGGTGAGTGGAAGGGAGACGACCTCCCCCGTCCGGGTGTTCACAGCCCGCCAGGCCTCGGGGTCGGCCAGCCGAAGCGGGTAGCCCTCGAGCCAGAGCCGGGAGGCCTTCCCGGGGCTCTGCGAGGCCGCCTGGGCCGCTCGCAGGTCGTGGTACTTCCCGTGCGTGGCGTGCCAGGCACCCTCAGCGTAGTGCTCGAGCTTCCAGATCCGCGCCTTGCGCCCCGAGGTCGGACGAGGCTCGGCCCCCTCCATCAGGGACCGGATCAGCTGGCTCTCGGCCACGCGGACGCCTCGGCCCCCGTGGCGAAGGCCATGTCGGTTGTACGGTACGCTCACGGCGCCGTGGACGCCGTCTCGCTTGGGGCTTCCCATGCTTGTCTCCATGTCAGTGGACTGAAACCACGGGGACCTCCTCGCTGAGTCTACCCGGTGCAGTAGACTGGTGCCATGATCCCCTTCTTCGCCTCGGCCGTTATCGCCGCGATCGCCAGCGCCCAGAGCGAGGAAGGCCCCCCTTTCTTCCTGGTGTCTGAGGCCACCCTGGATCGCCTCGAGCAGATGCTTGGCGTGCGGATCCGTCGAGAGGGCGTCCTGGGCTCCGGCCTATGGGGCCACGCCTTCCTCACCGAGGACGGCCGGGTGCTCAAGGTGACCACCTCGGCTGGCGAGCGGGCCCTCTACGACCTGGTCCAGCCCCGGTTCCCCGAGCTCTTCCCGGCCGTCGATCGTATCGTCAACGCCCCTCAGGATCGTATGAGCGCCATCCTGCGTGAGGACCTACGCCCCATCGCAGGTCCAGGCGAGGACACCTGCGCCTCGCACGTCGACCTGCTCGGCATGAATCCCGAGATGCTCCCTCGAGAGGCGCTCTTTGAGCAGCTCCACTATGAGCGGGGAGAGGCCATCTCCCTCCACCGACCCTACTCAATGATGACGGCCTGGGAGTGGGCTCAGCTCCTGGCCTACCAGAAGAACCCAGCCGCGAGTCGAGAGGTCGCCGGCTGGCTCTTGCTGGCCTCGGAGGGAGCTCCGTCACAGACCCGGGACTTCCTGAGGCGGCTCCGCCGGGCCATCCTGAAGATCGGAGACGCCGGGGTCCTGCTGGACTTCCACGGTCAGAACATCGGCGTGACCTCTGGGGGTCGGCTCGTGCTCTTTGACGCCGAGTTCTACACGGCTCCGCGGTGAGAGAGGCTCACCGCGAGGAAGGCGCTGATCACGACGGCCTCACCCCCTTTGCTCCCACCGACGGCGGTGACGTCGATGAGGCACTCGTCACCGGCCCTGATCTCCAGCTCGGCTGGGGTGCCGAGCAGCTCGGGGATGCTCAGGCGGTCGATGCTGAGGACCTCGGCGTGGATGGCGCATCGGTCCGTCAAGGCAGGCCGGGCCATCACCAGGCCGGGCCATCACCAGGCCACACTCATCTGTTGTTACACCTGTAACGACTCACGGTCAGCGGAGGGGTCGATCTCCAGGCCCCCTTCCGCGCCCGGGAAGATAGACTGCCGCATGGCACACCCCCTCATCGTCGCTGGAGCCCTCCTCGGGGCAGCATGGATCCTCCTGAGCCAGGCCAAGGAGCCGGACCCCTGGGGGCCGCCCCCCGGGCCCCCTGCGCCCGAGCCTGAGCCTGAGCCCGTGCCTGCGCCACGCGCCCCGTCCTCGAGCGGCTCGATGCCTCACCTCATGGGGCCCGCCCTTGTCCACCTCCCGGGTCAGGGCTGGGTCGAGGTGGGCCGCGATGGCCTCGAGCTGGCCCCATGGACCCGCTACAGCCTGAGGGCCCCCGGGACCTCGACGACCTTCGCCATCCAGACCGCCCCTGGCTGGGCCTACTCCCTGGGATCGGGCCCGGGCGCCCTCCCGATGGCGGCCTACTACAGCAGCGGCCTGGGCGTGACCAGCAGCTATGGGCCCATGATCCTCGTGGACGGTGTCTACGTGGACTTCAAGCGCGAGGCCCTGGGCTGAGGCTTCGCGCGGATAAGATTCTTGACTGCCACGCGCCGCCCGGCTACACCCTGGGATGTCCACCCAGGAGCCGCGGCATGTCCACCCGTCACCCCCTCCTCGAGAGGATCCACGTCGTCGCCGAGGCCGCTCGTGGCTGACCTCCCTGTGGACATCACCCCGACCGACGAGCAGCACCGAGCCCTCCGTGCGCTGGCCGCCCTCGTCGAGGACGGCCCGGAGACGCTCGTGATGGCTGGCCTGGCGGGCACGGGCAAGACGACCCTGATGCGCCTGCTCGCGACCATGCTCCGGGCCTCGGGCTGGGAGGTGCTCTGGTGTGCCCCCACCGGCAAGGCCGCGGCCAGGCTGCGCGACAAGGTCGGGGAGGAGGTCCGCACCATCCACAGCCTGATCTACCGCTCGGTCCGCGCCGACGAGGTGGGCAACCTCCACTTCGGGGACCTGCGCCCGATCTGCGGGCCGAGGACGGTCGTCATCGCCGACGAGGCCTCGATGATCGGCTCCTCGCTGGGTCGCGACCTGCGCGCCTGCATCCCGAAGAGCTCCAAGCTCATCCTCGTGGGCGACGACGGCCAGCTCGAGCCCATCGACGAGCCCTGGTACGCCGACTTCGCGAGCGCCCACGTCCGCCTGACCGGGGTCCACCGACAGGCCCTCGAGTCGGCCCTGCTGCGCAAGGCCCTGGACATCCGCCTCGGGCGCGTGAACCAGTTCCCGAGGGAGTCCGAGGGCAACTACGCATGGATCCGCGGCACGAACCGGGACGCCGCGCAGTGGATGGCCGAGCGCGAGCAGGCCGACGCCACGCTGCTGGCCTGGACCAACAAGGACCGAGAGCGCCTGAACCGGCTCGTTCGTCAGGAGCTCGGGCTCCAGGGCGCCCTGCTGAACCGCGGGGAGCGCGTGCTCGTGCTGACCAATAGCAAGGTCCATAGGGTGATGAACGGGGAGGTCGTCCGGGCCACCGGGCTGAGGGCCAGCGACCACCACCGGGAAGGCGACTACGCTGAGCGCGTCTTCGAGCTGTCCTGGGAGGGCAAGGAGACGGGTCATCCGGCCCTGGTCCACAAGGACAGCTTCGGGGCTGACCGGACGGCCCTGACCGCGCTGCTCGGTCGTCAGGCCCTCCGAGGGAGCTGGCTGCACGTCGACTACGGCTACACGCTGACCGTCCACAAGGCGCAGGGGTCCGAGTGGGCCTCGGTGGGCATCGTCGTCACCGATGGCGCGGCCTACGCCCTCTCCAAGGCGCCCGCCGCCAGGCGCGGGGCTCGGCTTCGACGCTGGGCCTACACGGCGCTCACGAGGGCCTCCGGAGAGGCCCTCATCGTCGACACTGTTGGAGGTCGCTGATGGACAGTGGCCTGTCGTCGTCCCAGGAGAAAAGAGTAGACAATATTCTTGACCCATAAGACGTGATCCCTTAATCGTTACGAGCGGCTGATGTTCGCACCTCCCGAAGCTGTGGCAGGATAGGGGGGCGCATGCCGAACGTCCTCCCCACCCCCGGAACGGCCTGGCTCCGGGACGCGACGACCTGGTGGGTGACCGCGATCACCCAGCGCGGCGTCCTGCTGCACTCCGAGACGGGTCAGGCGCTGACCGTGCCGACCTACGCCTGGCCCGCAGACTTCCAGCCGCAGGCCGTGGAGGTCTCCGACCGGCGCGTCCTCCGGGCGCTGCTGATCGGAGGCGCTGGAGGGGCACGCTTCGAGCGCCTCTGGGATCAGGCCGCGGCCCTCGACGTGGACGTCGACTACCACATCCCCTGGGCCAAGGACAGCGGCTCCGGCTCCGGGGGCTCCTACCCGAAGAAGCCCCTCCCCCCCGACATCGACCTCGTGATCCTCGTCCCCCTGATGAGCCACGGGCAGTATTGGTGGTACGCCAGGCGGGTGAAGGAGGAGGGCCTCCCGATGATCGTCACGCACCCCCAGGGCTTCCAGGAGAACCTCCGACAGGGCCTCAGGGGGCTCGCGAGCCAGGGCAAGATCCCCGGCCTCCGTGAGGAGGACTACGGGGCCGTGCCGCCCTCTCGGCGCGCTGGATGGTGGGAGCTCTCGAGCTCCGATCAGTGGGTCTGGAGAGAGCCGCTCTGGAGAGAGCCGCTCTGGAGAGAGCCGCTCTGGAGAGAGCCGCTGGGTCATGGGCGTCGAGGAGATGACGGCCTGGCGGCCGTCCTGGCGGCCGTCCTCGCTGGGCTCGGGTCGCTGTTGGCCTGGGGCCGATAGTGCCTGGTCCCTTCACCTGGTGGGCCACCTCCGTCGTAGTGACGGCGCTGCTCGATAGCCGGCGATCTGGCGGACCCGTCGACTATCG
>CALGIB010000462.1 GCA_937915955.1 uncultured Pseudomonadota bacterium | reverse complement strand
CGGCCCCGACCTGGGTCCTCAACCGGACCTGAGGCGCCTGCTCCAGCACCTCGGGATCGGCCGATGATCGCCGGACAGAAAATGGTCGTTCGGTCGGTGATGCTGTGGTCATGCACAGCTCGCCCAGCCCCTGCTCCGTGTCCCCGGGATCGTGTGGGATCGGCCTGACTCCTCGGAGATCGCCGCTAAGTGGCCGGACTCCGGGAAAACAGGAAATACCCCAACATCTTGGGTTGACCTGTCAATCCCGACCCCCATATGTTGGGGTCGTTCGCGAGCAGCCAGTCCCAAGGCTGCGCCGCCGACAGCCCGCCTCGGCCTTCCCCAGGCCACTCCCCGACCCGACCCACCCCGGCCTCCCTGGCCACCCCGCAGATCGCTGGAAACATGCTGGAGCAGCAGATGCAGTCGACCGACGTGCGTTCGGACCATGACGCCGTGTCCACCGAGAGCAGCGCTCTCGATCTCATGACCGACCCGCTCGAGGACTACCTCCTGGGTCTGGCGGTCGATCTGACCGACGTGGACGTGCCAGGGCTGGTGGAGCGCCTCCGCCGCAGCTCGCCCGCCGGCACGACCCTCGACACGCTCAAGAGCGAGGCCATCCACCTCGCCGCTGGCCTGACCTTCGAGGAGCCCCAGTACTCCCGCCTGGCCTCCGGCATCCTGGCCGAGTCGATCCAGGTCGAGGTCGCCGCGCCCGGCGCCACCTCGTTCTCGGCCTCGGTGCGCCTGGGCCACGCCCAGGGCCTGATCAACGAGCGCGTGATGGCGCTGCTGGAGCGCTGGCACGTGCAGCTCGACGGCGCGATCCGGCCCCAGCGCGACGCCGACTTCGAGTACTTCGGCCTGCGCACCGTGCGCGACCGGTACCTGATCCGGCACCCCACCACGCGCGCGCCGATCGAGACCCCTCAGTACTTCTTCATGCGCGTGGCCCTGGGCGTCTCCGACAAGCTCACGGACGCGCTCGAGCTGTACGAGGCCTTCAGCACCCACGTCTACCTGCCCAGCAGCCCGACGCTGTTCAACGCGGCCACCACGCGCGAGCAGCTGTCCTCCTGCTTCCTGCTGGACAGCCCCCAGGACGACCTGCGCGACATCTACAAGCGCTACGCCGACATCGCGATGCTCTCCAAGTTCGCGGGCGGCATCGGCCTGGCCTACTCCCGCGTGCGCAGCGACGGCTCGCACATCAAGGGCACCAACGGGCAGTCCCGCGGCATCGTGCCCTTCCTGAACACCCTGGACGCCTCGGTGGCCGCGGTGAACCAGGGCGGCCGCCGCAAGGGCGCCTGCAGCGTCTACCTCGAGCCCTGGCACCCCGACATCGAGTCCTTCCTCGAGCTGCGGGACAACACCGGCGACGAGGCCCGACGCACGCACAACCTGAACCTGGCCAACTGGATCCCCGACATCTTCATGCGCCGGGTCGAGGCCAACCAGATGTGGTCGCTGATCGACCCCAAGCAGGTGCCCGAGCTGGTCGACACCTACGGCCCCGCGTTCGACGCGCTGTACGAGAAGGCCGAGGCCGAGGGCCGGGTCATCCGTCAGGTCAAGGCGCGGGATCTCTACGGCCGCATGATGCGGACCCTGGCGCAGACCGGCAACGGCTGGATGTGCTTCAAGGACGCCAGCAACCGCACCTGCAACCAGGCCGCGCAGCCCGAGAACGTCGTCCACCTGTCCAACCTCTGCACCGAGATCATCGAGGTCACGAACAAGGACGAGACGGCGGTCTGCAACCTGGGCAGCATCAACCTGTCCAAGCACGTCACCGACGAGGGCGTGGACTACGAGATGCTGGCCGAGACGACCCGTCGGGCGGTGCGCCAGCTCGACCGGGTGATCGACCGCAACCTGTACACCATCCCCGAGACCAGCCGCTCGAACATGAAGTGGCGTCCGGTGGGCCTGGGCATGATGGGCCTGCAGGACGTCTTCTTCCGCCTGCGCGTGGCCTTCGACAGCGCCGAGGCGCGCGAGCTGAACCTGCGCATCGCCGAGACGATCTACTTCCACGCGGTGAAGGCCAGCGTCGAGCTGGCACAGGAGCTGGGCCCCCACTCCAGCTTCTCCCAGACCTGGGCCGCCCGCGGCAAGCTGCAGCCCGACCTCTGGGGCCGGACGCCGGTCACCACCCACCTGGACTGGGACGGCCTGCGCAAGGACGTGGTCGCCAAGGGCATGCGCAACAGCCTGCTCATGGCCATCGCCCCCACCGCCACCATCGCCTCGATCCTGGGCTGCTACGAGTGCATCGAGCCCGCGGTCAGCAACCTGTTCAAGCGCGAGACGCTCTCGGGCGAGTTCCTGCAGGTCAACCGCTTCCTCGTGCGCGACCTGAAGGACCGGGGCCTCTGGACCGCCGACATCCGCGACCAGGTCAAGGTCGGCCGCGGCTCGATCCAGCACATCGCCGAGGTGCCCGCGGACATGAAGGATCTGTACCGCACGGCCTGGGAGCTCTCGATGCGCTGCGTCGTCGACCTGGCCTCGGACCGCGGCGCCTACATCGACCAGTCGCAGTCCTTGAACCTGTTCGCCGAGCAGCCCAGCATCGGGCGCCTGTCCAGCATGTACATGTACGCCTGGAAGTCCGGCCTGAAGACGACCTACTACATGCGCTCGCGGCCCGCGACGCAGATCAACATGGCCACCTCTACCTCTCGGGCGGCGACGCCCGTGACCTCCGGGCAGACCTACACCGAGGCCGAGAAGATGGCCTGTTCGCTCGAGAACCCCGACTACTGCGAGGCCTGCCAGTAATGCTGCTCGACCCCGGCCTGGACCTGACGCTCCGGCCCATGAAGTACCCCGACTTCTACGAGATGTACCGGGCTGGGATCCGCAACACCTGGACGGTGGAGGAGGTCGACTTCTCCACGGACCTGGTGGACCTGCGCGAAAACGTCGGACCCGGCGAGCGGCACCTGATCAGCCGCCTGGTGGCCTTCTTCGCGACCGGCGACAGCATCGTCGGGAACAACGCGGTCCTGAACTACTACAAGCACATCAACTCGCCCGAAGCGCGCATGTACCTGTCGCGCCAGATCTACGAGGAGGCCCTGCACGTCCAGTTCTACCTGACGCTGCTGGACACCTACATCCCGGATCCGGCCGAGCGCGCCCAGGCCTTCGACGC
>CALGIB010000461.1 GCA_937915955.1 uncultured Pseudomonadota bacterium | reverse complement strand
GCGGTGACCGGGCAGATGCGCACGCACGGCGGGTTCGCGCAGTGGTTGCAGCGGGTGACCTGGAAGTTCCGCTTCACGTCCGGGTAGACGCCCACCTCGGTGTACTTGACCCAGGTCCGGCTGACGCCGAGGGGCACCTGGTTCTCGCTCTTGCAGGCGGTGCTGCAGGCGTGGCAGCCGATGCAGCTGCGGGTGTCGATGACGAAGCCGTAGTTCATGCGGGTCCTCGCGGCGCACCGTTGCACGGACCGGGCCAGCCGCAGAGCGGGCTGTTCAGGGTGCCCGGAAGGTGGCCTTGAAACGTGTTGAAACAGAATTGAACCAGCCGGGGCGCCCCCAGGCCGAGGGCGCGTGGCACGGATGGTGCAGCCTCGTCGCTCGTGAAGGTCCTCGACGAACTCAGGCAGACGGGTCTGCACGACCTGGCGTCCGCCGTAGCCGTGGCGGTGCTGGGGGTCCCTCAGGGCGTGGCCTACGCGATGGTCGCGGGCCTGCCGCCCAAGATGGGCCTGTACGCGGCCGCCGTGCCGGCGATCGTGGGCAGCTTGTTCCGCAGCTCACGGCACGTCATCAGCGGCCCCACGAACGCGGTGTCCCTGGTGGTCGGCGGGGCCATCCTGCTGTTGGCCCGACAGGGCCACGACCCGGCGGTGGTCGCGGTCACGCTGGCCTTCATGGTCGGGGCCTTCCAGCTGTCCGCGGGGCTGCTCCGCCTCGGCGGGGTCGTGGACTACATCAGCGGCCCCGTCGTCCTGGGCTACATGACGGGCGCTGGCGTCCTGATCGGCGTGGGCCAGCTCCCCAAGCTCACCCACACGGTGGGCGCGCGAGGCGATCTGGTCACGCAGCTGTCCGCCTGGATCGGTGGGCTCGGGCTGACCGAGCCCGGGGCCCTGGCGCTCGGTCTGGGGACCGCGGCGATGGTGTTCGGGCTCCGGAGGATCGACGAGCGCATCCCCGGGGCCGTGGTGGTGATGTGCGCGTCGATCGCGCTGAGCTTCGCCCTGGATCTGCCGGGTCGCGGCTTCGAGGTCGTGCGGGACCTGTCGCCGATCCCGCCCTCCCTTCCGCCGCTCACGATGCCCCAGTGGGGCGAGATGGGGGTCCTGGTCCCGGCGGCGATGGCGGCCACGGTGCTGTCGCTGGTCGAGAGCACTTCGGTGGCGCGCTCCATAGCGGCGACCACGGGCGATCGGCTCGACGCGAACAGGGAGTTCGTCGGCCAGGGGCTGTCCAACTTCGCCGCGGCGTTCACGGGCGGGTACCCGGTGAGCGGCAGCCTGAGCCGGTCGGCGCTGAACTTCAAGGCGGGGGCCCGGACCCGGCTCTCGGGTGTGCTGTCCGGCGTCCTCGTGCTCGTCCTGGTGTTGCTGGTGGGGCCGGTGCTGGACCTCACCCCGGTCGCGAGCCTCGCCGGCCTGCTGCTGGTCGTGGCCTGGGACCTGATGGACTGGGTGCGCATGCGCCTGACGCTCAGGGCCGGCTGGTCGGACGGCCTGGCCTTCGTGGCGACGCTGGCCGGGACCTGGGCGCTGGAGCTGGACAAGGCCATCTACCTGGGCGTGTTCATCTCGGTGGCCACGTTCCTTCGTCGGGCCAGCCTGCTGTCCGTGTTCGAGATCGCGGTGGACCCGCGGGGCCGCCTCTGCGAGGTCAAGTCCACCGGCCGACGGGTCTACGGCCGGGCCGAGCGCGTCCGGCTGCTTCATGTCGAGGGCGCGCTGTTCTTCGGGGCCGCGGGGGAGCTTCGCGACGCGCTGGAGGAGGCCATGGCCGACCGCCGGGTCCAGGTGCTGGTGGTGCGCCTCAAGCGGGCCCGAGCCCTGGACGTGACGGCCGCGACGGTGCTGATGGACGCCTCGAAGTCGATGCAGGCCCAGGGTCGGCACCTGCTGCTGGTCGGCATGCGCGATGCCCTGATGGAGCGGATGCTGCGCATGGACGCCGACCGGGTGTTCGGCAAGGAGAACCTGTTCCCCACGCAGGACATCTGGTTCGCGGCCATGGACCAGGCGCTCACGCGGGCCCTGGATCTCGCCGAGGAGCCCGAGGGGCCGCTGCGGGACTACCTGGCCGGGCGGCGCGCCGCCTCGGGTTGAGGCGGCGGCGCTCAGATCCCGTGCTTCTTCCGCTTCCGCCAGAAGGTCGGTCGGCTCACGCCCAGGAGCTCGGCCGCGCGGCCGATGTGACCTTCGGACTGCTCCAGCGCTTCACGGATGCGCTGCTCCTCGCTGGCCTGTGTGCGCCTCCTCGCGGGGCGGGCCTCTCGGAACTCCGGGGGCAGCTCGCTGGGGAGCAGCTCCCGACCCCGACCCACGGCGAAGGCGTACTGCACCACGTTGAGCAGCTCGCGCACGTTGCCGGGCCAGTCGTGGTCCAGCATCAGCTTCATGGCCCGGGGGTGGATGCGCTCGATGCGCCGCGGGCCCCTGACGTTGTGCTCGTCGATGAAGTGCCACAGCAGCAGCTCGACGTCGCCGCGGCGCTCGCGCAGGGGCGGCAGGAAGATGGGCACCACCCGGAGCCGGTACATCAGGTCCTCGCGAAAGGCCCCCTCGGCCACCCGGCGCCGCAAGCCCGAGTGGGTCGCCGCGATGAGGCGGATGTCGACCTGGATCGTCCGGTTGCCGCCCACCGGCAGGATGATGCCGTCCTGGAGTACGCGCAGCAGCTTGGCCTGGAGGTCCATGGGCAGCTCCGCCACCTCGTCCAGGAACAGGCTGCCGCCGTCGGCGCGCTCGAACAGCCCCTTGCGGTCGCGGACCGCTCCGGTGAAGGCCCCGCGCACGTGCCCGAACAGCTCGCTCTCGAGCAGGGTGGGGGACAGCGCCGCGCAGTTCACCGCCAGCAGGGGGCCGCTCCGCCGGTGGCTCTCGGCGTGCAGCGCTCGGGCCGCCAACTCCTTGCCTGTGCCGCTCTCGCCGCGCATCAGCACGCTGGCGTCGGTCTCCGCCGCGTTCTGGATGATCTGGAAGGCGGCGTGCATGCCGGGGTCCTGGCTCATGAGCCCGTGGAAGGTGCGGGGGGCGCCGCCGACGACGGACTCCAAGGCCTCGGCTCGAGCGCGCTGCAGGCGCCTGAGGACGACCAGCTCCCCCTCGCCCAACGGGACGCCGCGTCGGCTCACGCGCACCAGCCGTCCGCCGGCGTCCACGAGCCCCGGGTCCTGTCCGGGCACCGCCGGGTCGGCCTGGCCCAGGACCTCGGCCTCGAGCCGGCCGGAGAGGCGCTCGCAGCCGGGGCCCCACCAGGCCACCCTCAGGTCCTGGTCGAGCAGGTAGAGCGCCGACTCGGGCGCGAGGGCCTGCACCAGGTCCGCGATGGCCTCCAGCGTCGGCTCGGGTCCGGCCTGTCTCAGCAGGCGGTGCAGCGAGTGCTTCATCGCTGTTTCATAGCCTGTTTCATGGGTTCACCCGCTGGTCACCGAAAGGCCTGGATTCGGTGGCCTGGAGCTGGCATGAACCGTGCTGTGGGTGAGCACATCCCCGCTCGGCCCCGGAGGCCCCATGATCTTCCGCCAGCTCTTCGACCGCGAGACCTGCACCTACACCTACATCCTGGGCGACGAGGCCAGCCGCGAGGCCCTGGTGATCGATCCGGTGCGAGAGCTGGTGGACCGGGACGTGCAGCTGCTCGCCGAGCTGGACCTGCAGCTCAAGTACGTGCTCGAGACGCACGTGCACGCCGATCATGTGACCTCCTCGTCGCTGCTCCGGAAGCGACTCGGGGCCCGGACTGTGGTCTCGGCCGAGGGCGGGGCGGCCTGCTGCGACCGACCAGTCCGGGACGGGGACGTGTTGCGCTTCGGGGATCGGAGCGTCGTCGTGCGCACCACGCCCGGCCACACCAACGGCTGCGTGTCCTATGTCCTGGACGACGAGTCCATGGTCTTCACGGGCGACACCCTGATGATCCGGGGCTGCGGCCGCACCGACTTCCAGGAGGGCTCCGCCGAGAAGCTGTGGGCCAGCGTGCACAGCAAGATCTTCAGCCTGCCCGAGCGCTGCGCCGTCTACCCGGGCCACGACTACAAGGGCCGCACCAGCAGCACGGTCGGCGAGGAGCGGCGTCACAACCCCCGCCTGGGCGGAGGCCGCACGATCCAGGAGTTCATCGCCATCATGGACGGCCTGGGCCTGGCCTACCCCCAGCGCATCGACGTCGCGGTCCCCGCCAACCTGCGCTGCGGCTGGGTGCATGAGGACGGCGACTGGGTGGACCCCGAGCAGCGCGACGACCGCTGGGCGCCCATCGTGCTCACCACGGAGGGCCTGCCCGAGGTGACCACCAGCTTCGTACAGGACCTGCCCGAGGGCGTGCGCGCCATCGACGTGCGGCGGGACGAAGAGTTTGTCAGCGACCTGGGCCACGTCGCCGGCAGCGAGCTGTTCCTGCTGGACCACCTGGATCGTCACGCGGCCGCCTGGGATCGGCAGGCCCCCATCGTCACGATCTGCCGCAGCGGCGGACGCTCGCTCCAGGCCGCCAGGCTGCTGCTGTCGATGGGCTTCCAGCGCGTCGCCTCGATGCGCGGAGGCATGCTCCAGTGGAACGCCGAGGCTCGCCCCGTCGAGCGCTGACGGGGCTATCCTCGCGCTTGGACTGGAGGCACGAGTGCTCACGACGGCGCTGTTCGGCTTGTTCGCCTGCTCGGGCGAGGTGGATCTACCCGTGCAGCAGGTCGAACACCTGGCGAATCAGCTAGGCGAGGAGATCGGCCGGCAGGTCCAGTCGGGCCGGCCTTCGGTGGGTGGCGCCGAGTTCGTGCCCGCGGTCGGCCGTGGGCAGGCGCCCGCCGACACCCACGGGGACGAGGCGAACACCAGCGGCCCGTGGAACCTGCAGATCCGGATGGCGGTCTCCGACGACGGGGGCCTGACCTTCGCCGACACCGGCGAGAAGATCACCGACCAGGCGGGCGTGCCCTCGCTGGTTGTCCACGACGGGCAGCTCCTGGCCTACTACATCGCCTGGCAGGACGGCGAGAACTTCACCGCGGTGGCCTCGCGTCCGCTGGCCACGCCGGGCGCCTGGACCTACCGCCACCTGGCCTTCGAGGGCGAGGACTCGGCCAAGCCGAACCAGGCCGACCCGCACGTGGTGGACCTGGGCGACGGCCGGCTTCGCATGTACTACTCGAGCTCGGACAAGCGGCAGGTCGCCTTCCACTCGGCCCTCAGCACGGACGGATTCACCTTCGCCCAGGAGTCCGCGCCCTGCTTCTCACCCACGGAGTCCGCCGAGGCGTCCATGGTGCTGAAGGTCGGCAGCCGGTGGCTGCTCTTCGCAGGACCGATGGGCCGGCACGCGGCCGCGAGCACCGACGGGGCGCGCTTCACCGCGGACCCCGGCCTGCGCATCGGCGACAACTTCATGCCCTTCTCGGGCGTCCAGCTGCCCGACGGGAGCTACCGCCTCTTCGGCAGCACCGGCAAGGGCAAGGCGCGCTCGGCCACAAGCACGGATGGCCGCGCCTGGACGCTGGGCGCGACCAGCTACTGGCCCGGAGGCGACGGCTTCGACGGCAACGGCGAGAACGGCGCCGTCCTGGTGGGGCAGCAGATCTGGATGGCCTACACCGCCCTCGTCGAGGGCAGCCCCGGCGGCGGGCCGAGCAGCGCGAAGCCGCCCGGCAGCCAGGACCCGGGGGGCAAGGGTCAGAAGGGAGCCAAGACCCAGCAGCCCTCGGGTCAGGGCACGAAGGGCTCGAAGGGCTCGAAGGGCTCGA
>CALGIB010000460.1 GCA_937915955.1 uncultured Pseudomonadota bacterium | reverse complement strand
CACCTGAGGGCATGCCGCCGGCCTCGGCCCGCTCGGCCCGCTCAGCCCGAGAGGCCGCCTTGCCAGGACCGGAGCCCCCGCTGGGGCCGCCGCCGCCTGGAGCGCCGCCAGGCTTGCCGGTCCCTTCCCGACCGCCTTCCTCGTCGCCGCCGAAGCCAAAGTCGACGCCGCCGACGCTGCCCTCGACCTTGCCCGAGCTGTCCGCCGAGACGTCCACCGCGTCGGTGTCCAGCGAGGCGCCCCACTTGCCCGTGCTGTCCGCGCTCACGTCCACCACGTCGGTGTCGAGCTTCGCGTCCCACTTGCCCGCGCTGTCCCCGCTGGCCGTGAAGGCACCATCTCCGACATTCAGGTCGCCGCTGACCTTGCCATCCATGCCGACGTCGACCCCGGCCTCGAAGCCGGCCCCCGCCACGTCGACCGAGACGCCGTCGGGGCCCACGTCGAGGCTCACCCCGGAGCTCTCCGAGCCGCCGGAGCCACCCGCACCACCGCCGGAGCCACCCGCACCACCGCCGGAGCCGCCCGCACCACCACCGGCTCCACCGGACGACGAGCTGTCCGAGCTTCCGTCCGCCGTGGTCGGGGGGTGTTTGTGGGTCGGGGTCACCAGCGTCGGCTTCGACGGCAGGGGCGCGCCGCCGTTGATGTGGACCATGTCGGCCTTGTAGATGGCCATCTTTCCGCCGTCCTGCGTGGTCAGCTGGCCTGACTCGAAGACAGCGGTCTGGCCCGCCTCGATCTCGATCGTGTCGCACTCGAGCTTGAAGTCCTTGCACTTCAGCGAGATCTTCTCGACCGCCTCCCAGATCGTGTCCTTGTCGGAGTACTCGGTGACCGTCTTCTGGGCCGCGTCGAGCACCTGGTAGATGGGACCGCTCGTCACGTCCATGCGCGAGCCCGCGCCAGCGCCGAGCGCCACCTTCTCGGCCCCCGCTGTGTCGTCGAAGATGACCATGTGGTCGTTCCGCGACCAGAACACACGCAGGTTGTTCTCGGAGTCGTCGTTCTTGTAGGGCTCCGGCTTGTCCGCCTCGCCGTTGTAGACGGCCCCCACGATGTAGGGGGACATCGAACGATAGGCGAAGGCCAGCACGACCTCGGTCCCGACATCAGGCAGCATCACCAGGCCGCGAGCCTTCCCCGCCATCGGCGAGCACAAGCGGCACCACGAGCTCGACGGGGCTTCCTCGCCAGGGACAGGGAACTCGACCAGCACGCGATGCAGGCCGTCGGGGTCCTTGTTGTCCGTGACGATCCCGACGACGACTCCGTTGATCATGTCGTCTCCCGGAAGCTCAGTTGATCTTCGTCATCTTCGAGGTCAGGACCAACATCTTGCCCCCGTTCACCGTCAGGGCCTGACCGGCCTTGAGGTCGGCCTTCTGCTTGGCCTCCATGGAGATCGACATGTCGGCGCCTAGGACGAAGTCCTTGCACTTCATCGAGATGGTCTCCTTGGCCTCCATGATGATGTCCTTGCCGCTGTAGATCGACAGGACCTTCTCGGCCGAGTCCCAGATGACCCGGATCTCCTCGTTGTGGGAGATCAGCTCGATGCGTTCGGCGCCGTCGGTGTCGTCGAAGGTGACGCGGTGGCCCGAGCGGGACTGGAAGACGCGCAGGTTGTTGTCCCCGTCCTCGTTCGCGTAAGGCGGCGTGTCGACGCCGTTGTAGAGCGAGCCCAGCACGATGGCGTAGTTGAAGTCGCCGTGCATGAAGCTGACCAGGACCTCGTCCCCGATCTCGGGGATGGTCATCCAGCCGCGCTCGCGCCCGGCCATGGGCATGGACAGGCGGGCCCAATAGGACTCGGGCATGTCCGAGCCCCCACCGCCGGCTGGCGCCGGGAGCGTGGGGAACTTCACCTTGACCCGGCCGAGCTGGCTTGGGTCGACGTTGTCGACGACGAGGGCCTCGACCAGACCGGGCATCTGGCCAGACACCGGCCGGCCGTGCCGATCGGTGACCTTGGGCATGGCTCGCTCCTAGGGCTTCACCAGGGGGCGACGGATGCGAGGTGCATGCATGCTTCCCAGGCTGCGTTGAGACAGAAGAGGTGAGCCCGCCGGGTTTGAGAGAGAGAGCCGGTCGTGCCCACTCGAATCATGCCGGATCAGGCACCCCGCAGCAAGCCAGGATCAGCCGAGTCGCCTGGCCCGGATCAGCTGCACCTGGAACTCGTGCACGGTCCGAGCCCCGCTCCGGAGTCTCCAGCTCACCGGGTCCTCCACCTCGACCCCGTAGGCCAGCCGCAGGCCCAGCGCCGAGCGGTCGCCCCGAAGACCCGCCAGGAGCTGCTCGGGCTCGAAGCGCTGGTGCTCGGCCGTGATCGACCCCGAGAACGCGTAGGCGCAGCTGATCAGGAGCTGGCCGCGGGGGTGGAGCAGCGCATCGGCCTGCGCCAGGACCAGGCGGGGGTTGCGGCAGCTGTCCAGCAGGTTGAGCAGCAGGACACCGGCGAAGCTGTGCGGACCGAAGGGCGGATCGTGGGCATCGCCCAGCACCCGAGGCCCCGGGTAGTGCCGCAGGCTGGCGGCGTCGTTGTCCAGCCCGACGACCCTGGCGTCCGCGTGCAGCCCGGCGCCACACCCCAGATCCAACAGAGGCCCGGAGCGCTCGGACAGCCAGGCCTCGACCCGCTCCTTCAGCGCGCAGGGCTCCGCCGGCCAGCGCGCGTCCAGCGGACCCTCGAGGCGGTCACCCTGGGCCTCGACAAACGCCTGGGGTCCCTGGGCCACCACGGGCACGCCCAGCACCACAGGGTAGGCCTGCCCGCAGAGGGGGCAGAGAAGCCGCGGACCGTCCTCGAGCAAGGGGACGTGCAGCATCCGGTCGGCCTCGACCCGCCGACACGAGGGACAGACGAGCGGCGGTGTCAGCCGCCCACCTCGAGGTTCTCGCTGCCCTGGATCAGGGCGCCGACGCCGCCGCAGTGGGCGGTCATGTCGCCGAGGCGCGCCGCGGCGATGTTGTTGATGTAGACGGTGCCGCTGCCCATCGCGACCACCCAGTCGTTGGGGCCGCAGCAGGCCGCGTGCACGCCGGGGTCTCCGATGCGCATCGCCGCCGAGCCGTTGACCAGCACGTCCGGGCTGCCGCTCACGCCCGGGCCTGACACCGGGTGGGGGCAAGCCGGGCAGCCGTGAGCGTCCGCGGGGTTCAGCGCGAAGTCACCGACGCGAGACTGAGGGGGCATCACCAACCTCCGAGCAGGCAACATACCTGGGCGGAGGGGCTCAGAACACAACCTTCGCGCCCGTTCCGACGTGACTGACCCCTCGAAATGCCCCCAAGGCGCTGCCCTCGGGGCCCGTGACGTAGAGCCCACCGACCCTCCACTCGATGCTGTCGGCGTGCAGGAAGGTCAGGTCCCCGCCGGCCAGCACCCCTCGCCCATCGCTGACGGCGCGCAGGTCCAGGGCGACCGTGGGCCGCAGGCTCCAGCGCAGGGCCAGCATCCCGTAGTCGCGCAGCTCGTCCCGCCTCCGCTCGGTCGGGAAGCCGTGCAGCCACTGCAGGTTCAGGTAGACCTGCCCGAAGCTGCGATCCATGCCGAGCATCCAGCGCGCGTAGACCTGGCCGTCCTGGGTGACCTCGCTCGGGACCGGATTCGGCACCTCGTCGATGGTCCCCAGGCGCTCGAGCGACTCCAGCTGGGCCTGGCTGAACTGGACCTCGACGCGCTCGGGCTTGATCACCGCGACCTCGCCCCAGGCCACCACGTCCCAGAAGAGATCCCGACGCCACTCCGCGCCGAGCTGGTCGAGGCGCGGGTAGACGATGGGCACGCCCATGTCTACGCGACCGGCGTTGGTCTGGTAGCCGGTGATGCGCAGCTCACCGCCCACCTGGGGCAGGCTGTCACGACCGTGGAAGGCCGACAGCGCGAGGTCGCCAGCGCGGGTCCCCCAGAAGAAGCGGGCCCCCACGCCGACGTCCGCGATCCGGTCCTGGGGCAGCTCGACGCGGGACTCGAGCGAGCCGATCTCGACCCCGTCGGCCTCGATCAGATCCAGGCGCGACTGGCTGTCGCCCAGCACATCCACCACGTCGGTGGGCATCAGCGCTGGCTGGAACCAGGGCGCCACCGCCAGCTCGAGCTGGGCCAGGCCCCTGGTGGCGGCCATCCGGAGCATCGGCGTGGCGAGCCGGCGATCGAAGCGCGTCGGGTCTTCGAGATCGTAGGCGTTGACCACGTCGACCGGGTTCAGGCCGTCCGCGGAGCCCCAGCGCAGCCGCTGCGCCCCCAGGCTGGCCTCGAACCAGCCGGCGCGGGCCTGGACGTAGGCGTCCTGGAGCTTCAGCGAGCTGTTCTGGACGACCGAAGGCCGGCCGCTGTCCTCGAGCGAGGAGGCCGCCGTCGGCCCGTGGGCGCGCACGTCCAGGGCCAGGCGAGCCTTGCCCGAGCTGCCCAGGCGAGCCTCGACCCAGCCGCCGGCGACGGCAGCGTCGTGGAAGTCCAGCCAGCCGCAGTCACCCGGGGTGACCAGCAGCTCACAGCCCAGCCCGAGTCGGGCGTTGGCCGCGGCGTGCCCGCCGACCTGGACCTGACCGGGTTCTACGGCCCCGGCCAGGCCGACGAGCAGCAGCTGCACTACTGGCGGACGCCCGTGATGTCGAGCGTGATGGTGCAGGGGTCGGAGGTGAACACGGGGCAGTCGTCGGTGGCGCTGCTGATGTTGCTGTTCTCCAGCGACACGCTGCCCTCGACGCTGTCGGCGTCCAACACGACGAGGCTGACGTTCGCGTTCAGGTCCGCGATGCAGTCCGAGTCGTCCTGAAGCTGGACCTCGGTCTGGAGCGCGTCGGTGACGACCAGCTCGTCCTCGCCCCCCTGCTCGAAGGTGACCGTCAGGTCCTGGAAGGGCTCCTGCAGGTCGATCTCGACCTCGGCCGGGAGCTCGTCGAAGCCGGGCAGGTAGATGGCGTTGGCCCAGTCGTTGGTCGTGCCGTCGCCCTCGGGCAGGAAGACGGTGTTCAGAGCGTTGTCGTAGCAGCCGTCCTCGACGCCGATGGTGGTGACGGTGAAGTTGCCGCCGGTGAAGTCGTCGGCGCCCTCGGTGGTGCAGGCGATGGCCGCGAGCAGCATGAGCATGGGGGTCTCCTCTCGTGTTTCACCCGGAAGTCCGGGTCGGAGGCTTGCTATCACGCTACCCTCCAAGCGTGGAACGCAGCACCGCCAAGAGGCTGGCCGAGGGCATCTTTCGACTCGCTGGCCGGCTCAAGGACGCCGTCCCAGAGCGGATCCGCAAGCGCGTGGACGACCGCATCTTCTACGCCATCTTCCAGCTCACCCGGGTCACCAACGACGACTCGGTCAGCGACCAGGTGCGCTCCCGACGTCAGTCCGCAGCCCAGGACAGGTCGACGTCGATCTGACCCTCGGTGTTGGTCGCCAGCGCGTTGAAGTCGCCCTCGTCGGCGCTGCTCAGCGTGAGCGTGCCCGCGGTGATGTCGTCGGCCCCGAAGCTCAGCCCGCCGCTCCGGAGTGAGACCTCTACCGGGCTGTCGCTCTCGGACAGATCGAAGCCGCCGAGCGCGGTGGCGCTGAGCACCAGCCATCCAGGGTTGCCGTCGACGTCCAGCTGCAGGTCCAGCTCGAGGCCGTCCGAGGAGAGGCAGAACAGCTCGACGCGGGGCGCGGTGCCCAGGCCGTCCACCGACCACAAGGAGATGGTCGCGCCCGAGGGGTCGTGGCTCTCCAGGTCAGAGCAAACCTCGGCCG
>CALGIB010000459.1 GCA_937915955.1 uncultured Pseudomonadota bacterium | reverse complement strand
GTGACGGGCCGGCCCCGCAGCAAGCCAAGCCCTCCAGCCCAGCCCAGGCCCCCAGGCGCAGGCGGAGGCGGCGCCCCAGGGGCACGGGCGGCGGCGAGAGCCAAGGCTGACGCCGGGCCAGCCTGACACGGGATAGTCCGGGTCCATGCTCATCCTCGCCCTCCTCTCTGGCTGCACCAAGACCCCCACCGACTCCGGGCCGGCGACCTACGACCGGGTCTGGCCCGAGTGGACGCTGGAGCACTGGGTCTGGGAGGACGAGTCCACCCAGGACTCGGCGCTGGCCCTGGTCGACGGCTACCTGGACCGCGACATCCCGGTCTCGGCCATCATCATCGATTCGCCCTGGGAGACCGGCTACAACACGCTGGAGTGGGACACCGAGCGCTTCGAGGACCCCCAGGGGATGATCGACGAGCTGCACGGCAAGGGCGTGCACGTCTTCATGTGGATCGTTCCAGCCATCAACACGGACGTGCCTGTGTACGAGGAGCTCGCCGAGAAGGGCTGGTTCATGCAGGCCAACGCGGAGGCGGGGCCGAAGGTCGTGGACTGGTGGAAGGGCCCCGGCAGCCTCATCGACTTCTACAACCCCGAGGCCCTGGACTGGTGGCACGGCCAGCTCGACAAGACCCTGGCCTACGGCATCGACGGCTGGAAGTGTGACGGCGTGGACTACTACCAGGTCTTCGCCCCCTACTCGCCGGGCGCGGGCAAGGACATCCCACGGCTCGACTACAGCCACTCCTACTACCAGGACATGCACGACTACACGCGCGCCCAGCTCGGCGAGGACCGGGTCAACACCGCCCGCCCCATCGACAACTACGGCTTCGGACTGGGCGGGGACGAGGTCGCCTTCGCGCCTCGCGAGACGCTCTGGGCCGGCTGGGTCGGCGACCAGGACGCGGACTTCGGGGGCTTGAAGGCCGCCCTCGAGAACATGTACGAGTCCTCCGAGTACGGCTACGTCTCCTTCGGCAGCGACATCGGCGGCTACCGCGAGGACGACAACTACCCTCAGGGACGCAGCAAGGAGCTGCTGATCCGCTGGGCGCAGGTGGGCGCCTTCAACCCGGTGATGGAGAACGGGGGCGGCGGCCTGCACGCCCCCTGGGAGTTCGACGAGGACACCGTCGACATCTACCGGACCTTCGTGCAGCTCCACATGGCGCTCGTGCCCTACCTGGACGCCCACGGCGCGGTGGCCTTCCACGAGGGCGGCAGCCTCATGGAGTTCACCGACCAGACCACCTACAGCTACCTGTTGGGCCCGGACGTGTTCGTGATGCCCGTCCTGGAGGAGGGCGTCACAAGCGCCAGCCCCAGCCTGCCCGAGGGCGACTGGGTCTACCTGTTCGACGGCTCCGAGCACTCCGGGAGCGCGACCGTGGACGTGCCCCTCGAGCACTTCCCCGTGTTCGTGCGCGCGGGCTCCGAGGCCCAGGAGGCCCTGGAAGGCGTCCTGTAGCTGCCTACTCGGCGCAGACGAAGTCGAAGCTGCCGGACATCGTCGCCACGTGGTCGCCGGCCCAGGGATCCCCGTCGCCGTTCCACTCGGCCTCGAAGCTGCCCGAGGCGGCCGTCCAGAGGGTCGAGGCATCCACCGTCAGCGTCGCGGACTCGATGTTCTCCGAGCTCGTGCACAGGGGCGCGGCCAGTCCGTCCCCGACGCAGAGCCCCGACTGGCCCACCAGATCGTGTGTGCCCGGGTCCGCGATGGCGGCGTGCAGGTAGAACCAGACCTGGAACTGCTCCGGCGGGAGTCCACCGATCGTGGCGTGGTCCGGATCGGGGCGGCACCAGACGAAGAACTGGATGGAGTCCTGGCACTGCAGTCCCGCCGTCCACTCGGGGTCCGTGCCGTCGAACTGACAGTCCACGGTGAAGGGGTCGCCGTCGTAGGTGCCCGTGGCGATGAACGCCGCGTCCGAGGCGCTGGCGCTGTCATCGGTGGTCACCGGGCTGTCGTCGGTCGCCGGGCTGTCGTCCGGCTCCTTCTCGCCACAGGCCAGCAGAGTCAAGATCGCGACGTTCATGGTTCCTCCGTACCCGGAGCCTAACCCTGCTCCGGGTGCAGCAGCGACAGCAGCAGCGCCCGATCCAACACCGACTCCTGCGGTCGGTTGTGCAGCTTCGGACGGAGCTGCTCGGGCAGATCGTGCTGGATGGCCTCGTCCAGCGTGTTCGGGAAGAACACCAGCGGCGTGCGCCCTCCCGGCCTCCAGCTCGCGAAGCGGTTGAACAGCCGGGTGCCGCACACGCGACAGAAGGCCCGGTTGATGCGCCCGCCGGGCTTCTGGAAGTCCTGCACGTGCTCGGCGCCCTGGGTCAGCTCGAAGCTCGAGGCGTCCACGCAGACGACCTGGTACAGGGCAGCGGCGTGGGCCCGTCGGCAGCTGTCGCAGTGACAGTAGGCGCTGAAGATGGGCTCGATCTCGGCGGAGAGCCTCACCCGGTACGTGACCGCCCCGCAGTAGCAGTGGCCGGTGACGTGCTCACGCATCCTCGTCCCAACCTTCGTCCGTCGGGGGGTGTCCGATCGTCCAGACCTGCCGGCCGGTCTTCAGGAAGCGCTTGTCGATGGGCAGGTCCTCGACGTCCTCGGACTCGGCGATCTCGCGCAGCTCGTCCTCGTCCTCCTGGGTCCCGTCGCAGTAGCCCATGGGTCGGGTCTGCCCCGGGATGTTGAGCTGCACCTGGTGCTCGCCGCGGTTCCAGCGCCGCTCGTTCTCAGGGCTGTACTTGTGGATCATCGGGGCCTGTCCTCGTGCCGGTGGCCGTGGCGTATCGCAGCCTGCGATAGAGGCCACTGATGACTGAGCACAGCACCGAGATCTGCATCGTGGGCGCCGGCGCCGCCGGGCTCTGGGCCGCCGCGGTCTGCGCACGATCGGGCAAGGACACCCTGGTCCTCGAGAAGACCAGCCGCACGGGCTCGAAGGTGCTCTCCAGCGGAGGCAGCCGCTGCAACCTGACCACCACCCTGGACGCCGATCAGGCCGCTCGACACTTTGGCCAGGCGCACGACTTCATCCGCCCTGCGCTGCGGGCCCTGACGCCCCAGCAGGTCCGCGCCCGCATCGAGGCCTTGGGCGTGGCCACCAAGGTCGAGGTCGAGTTCGAGAAGGTCTTCCCGGCCTCTGACTCGGCGCTGCAGGTGCGCAACGCGCTCGAGCGCGACGCCAGGGAGGCGGGGGCCCGCTTCCTCGTCAGCAGCCAGGTCCAGGGCATCGAGCCGACGGAGGGCGGCTGGGTGGCCACGCTGCCCCAGGGGCGCGTCTGCTGCCGACGACTGCTGCTGTGCACGGGAGGCAAGAGCTACCCCCGGACCGGCACCACCGGCGATGGCTACCCCTGGCTGCGGAGCCTGGGCCTGAAGGTCGTGGACCCGGTGCCCGCGCTGGTCCCCCTGGCCAGCCCGGCCCCCTGGGTGCGCGAGCTGACCGGCATCACGGTGGACGGAGAGCTGCGCATCGGCAAGCGCCGGCGACGACGCCCAGTGCTGTTCACGCACAAGGGGCTCTCGGGCCCTGGACCCATGGACCTGTCCGACGCCGTGACCCGCGATGGGCTGCGCGAGGCGCGCCTCGACCTGCTCCCGGACACGTCCTGGGAGGAGCTGCGCGACCTGCTCGTCTCCGCGGCGGGGCGGTCCGGTTCGCCAGCGCTGGCCTCGGTCTTGCCCCTGCCACGTCGGCTGGTCGAGGCCGTGGCCAGGCAGGCGGGCCTGAGCGAGCTGAACCCTCGGGTGAACCAGATCCCCAAGGCCGCCCGACATCGCCTGATCGACGAGCTGAAGGGCCTGCACATCCCGATCTCGGGGAGCCTGGGCTTCGAGAAGGCCGAGGTGACCGCCGGCGGCCTGGACTTGTCCCAGGTCCACCGGACCACGATGGAGGTCAAGCGCTGCCCGGGTCTGTACGTCTTCGGCGAGCTGCTGGATTTGACCGGTCCGATCGGC
>CALGIB010000458.1 GCA_937915955.1 uncultured Pseudomonadota bacterium | reverse complement strand
CTGGCGACCACACAGTGTAGTTCTCCATCACTCCCCTCCATCCTCAGCGGTAGCCCGCCGCACGTTCATTTCCTCACGTCGAGCCAGTGGAGCCGAGTCTCCAGGGAGCCACCGGCTCGCCACTCGACCCAGCAGCACTCTCGGGTCTCTCGCTTCCATGGTCGCCTGCTCGTCCTGTGCACGGCGTGGGCCGGCCGGTGTCGCCAGAAGGACTCCCTCCGGCTGATGTGCTCCCAGGGCACTAGGGCGAAGATCCGGCCGCCAGGCTCCAGCACCCCGTGGAGCGCCTCCACCCATGCGGGCCACTGCCGAAAGGCGGGGTTGAGGAGGACCAGAGGCCAGCGCCCCGGGGAGGTGGCACACCACTCCAGGATCCCGGAGCACACCACCTCGGCGTAGTGTCCCGAGGCCTGCAGCTCCTCGCAGCGGTCGGCGTACAGCTCGACGGCCGTCACCTCTGGCGCGCTGGACGCCGTGCGCTTCGTCCTGGCGCACCACAGGTGAAGGGCGCGCCCGATCGCCCCGAGCCCGGCGCCGGGGTCGAGGATCCGCCGGCCCCACGGCCAGAGGACCGGGCAGAGGGCCTCGACGAACCACGCGGGGGTCTCGACCAGCTCGCCGCGGTCCGGTGAGCGGAGGTCTTCGTCCCCGAGAAGTCCGAGCTGAGCCGCCACTCCATCCTCCAAGCGCACTGGTACACCCGGGCCCGGTCGGCCCGTCGCACGTCCCGGCTGTCCAGGCAGGTCTAGGCCGCGCCCTCGTCGGCGGCAGCGGTCCACGTCTGGCGCAGCACGAGCCCGAGGGTCTCCCCGAGGTGGCTAGCCAGTGGGGCGGTCAGGGTCCCCCGCGCCTTGTGGTGGTGATAGCTCCGGGGAGACACACCAGCCGTGGCGCAGAGAACCTCGATCGTCCACTGCCTCTGCCGTCGAGCGTCTTCGATTGTGGTCCATACGTCGGCCATGGGGGTAGCGTAGCATCGCTGAATGTGCACGTCAAATGCAGATTGTGGTGGACTTGGGGCCACGCCTTCTGCATAATACATGCAGATGATGAGGGCGGAGGCGGTCGGTCAGGGTGGCCCAAGCGAGAGGGTGGCGGCGGGGCGGAAGGGCGGACACCGGGGCGGCAGGCGGCGGGAGACACACACCACCAGGAGGCAGTCGTGGACGTGCACATGAGCGGAGAGATCGGGGCGCTGGCGGAGGCGCTGGCCAAGGTGCAGGGCGCTCTACCGACGATCGCGAAGTCGAAGAAGGCCGACATCGAGACGAAGAAGGGACGGAACTACAGCTACACCTACGCCGATCTGGCGGCGATCTGGAGCACGGCCCGGCGCCACCTCTCCGAGCACGGGCTTGCGCTGGTCCAGCCGACCCGCCCAGGGGAAGGCGGAGAGATGTACCTCCAGTGCATCCTGCTCCACGCCTCGGGCCAGTGGATCGGCGGGGAGATGCTGCTCCCGCTGGCGAACGACATCCAGCAGGTGGGCTCCAGCTTCACCTACCTGCGCCGCTACATGCTGGCCGCGCTCCTGGGCGTGGTCGCGGAGGATGAGGACAACGACGCCGGCGCGTGGGATGGCCGGGACAACTACTGGAACGGACCCCCGCCTCCGCAGCAGCAGCGCCATGCCCCGCGGCAGCGGACCGACAGCAGGCCACCTCCCCGGGGAGAGCAGAGCCGCCGGCCCGAGCCGCCCGCCTCGCAGCCTGAGCCGCCCCCTCCCGCACGGGAGCCCTCCACCCCGACCGACCGGGCACCCGAGCCCCCTCCCGTCCAGCAGGGGCCGGCTGAGGGGCCGACGTGGAAGGATGCGGTCGAGGTCATGCGGGCCCTGAAGGCAGCCAACGGTGGCGAGTACCCAGAGCGGGAGATGGAGATCTGCCGCAAGATGCTCCCCGGTGGCAAGCTGACCGGCCGCGCCTTCAAGGAACTGTCTCCCGAGGCGCTCGCTGAGCTGCTGGAGGCGGTGCGGGCAGGGGCGGCGTCGTGAGCGCGCGCATCACGAAGATCCGAGTCCGTGGCCTGAAGGGCGCCGATGTGACCTACCAGCTGGGCGCCGTGGTGCTGTTCCTGGGGGTCAACGGCAGCGGCAAGAGCACCGTCCAGGACGCGCTGCGCCTCCTTCTGCGTGGAGAGCACCCGACCGCCGGCAGGGGTGGCACGCCAGCGAAGCGGAATGACGACGTGCTCGCGCTCGCCTCGGGCGACGAGATCGAGATCAGGGGCTGGCTCGACAACGACGCCGGGACCTGGGAGATCGGCCGGAGCTGGAGCAGGCACACCGTCACCAGGGGGGCCAGCTCCGGCACGGTCCGCACCACGAGCGACGTGTGGGTCATCACACCGCAGGGCAAGCGGCAGGAGAAGCGGCAGGCGGAGGCCACCATCGCCGACCTGGTGGGGCCCGCCGCTGGGCTCGACCTGGCCGAGCTGCTCGGGCCGAGCGTGACGGACACGGGCCGACGCAAACTGCTCCTGGGAGCCGCCGGCGCGCTGTCGGCGTGGAGCCCGGAGCGGGTGGCTGCCGAGCTGGCCGAGCGCTCGCTGGATCTCGGGCCGTGGGTGCCACCTCCTCAGGGGCAGCTCCTGGTGGACTGGCTCCAGGATGCCCACGCCACGGCAGCGGCGCACACCTCGAGGGCACACGCCGAGCTGCTGCGGTCCCGGGGCGCTGCGGAGAAGCTGGAGGCCCGGCTGGTCGAGCGGGAGGAGACGGTCCGGCCCGAGGAGGTGACCGCGCTCCGTGCCCAGGTGAAGGCCAGCGAGGAGCGCGCCCAGGGCGTGGCCCAGAAGACCGACCGGGCAGAGCAGAAGGCCCGCGGCGACGTGGAGCGGGCAGAGGCGGCAGACGCGAAGCGCCGCCGGCTGGAGCAGCAGCTGGCCACCTGCAGGCAGCAGATCGCGGACCTCGAGCAGGACGTGGGGCTGTCTCCCCGGGTGGCTGAGCTGCGGGGTCTGATCGAGGACGCAGAAGACGAGATGACCGAGGGCGGCCTGGCCGAGCTGCGGTTCACGCTGGAGCAGGAGGTCCAGGCGGAGGCCCACGCCAAGGCCATGGCCGAGGCCTGCGAAGAGGACAGGCGCACGGCTCACCGCGAGACTCAGGAGGCCATCGCCACCGGCAAGGCCATGGCGGACAGGCTGACCAATGATGCGGAGGCTGCGTGCTCTGAGCCGATGGCGGCTTACATGGCAGCCATGAGGGAAGCACAGCCTGCGCTGGCTCTGGCGAAAGCCCTGGCGCTCATCGTCGAGAAGGCCGACGCCAACCTTGAGGAGCCCACCTGCCCGACGTGCATGCAGGAGATCGATCCCGATTCGGTGGACCGCATCGAAGCGGCTAGCAAGTCGGCTCGGGAGGCTATTGTCCAGTGCGGCGCCACACTGGACAAGGCCCTGGACGCAGCCCGGGGCAAGCTGCAGGCGAAGATCGAGGAGCAGCGCGGCGTGGTGCGCGCCCTGCAGGCAGAGGAGGCGGAAGCGAAGGAGGCCCACACCACGGCGGAGGCAGACCTGGCGAAAACGAAGGCGAACACCTCCGAAGCTCGGTGGGCCCTGGAGAAGATGGAGAAGGAGGTCGAGTCCTGGCGCCGTGAGCTCGCGGCAGCGGAGGCCACTGACGCCGACTCCGAGGCGGCCACCCTGGCAGAGCGGCAGCGGCAGCTGGAGACCGACCTGCGGGGGTGCCACGTCCCGAGCCTGCAGGCCCTGCGGGAGGTGCTGGAGCAGCAGACCACCCAGGGCGGGCGGGAGCGCAGGCAGGCGGCGGATGAGCTGGCCGGGCTGCGTGAGCAACTGGCCCCACTGGAGGACTCGCTCGCGATCCACCGTGAGGCGCTCGGCCTGCGGCAGGAGGTCCAGGCGCAAGAGAAGGCCTGGCGGGAGTGCCAGCGGGTCGAGGATGCGCTGGGGCCGGACGGGCTCCTCGGTGTGATCCTGGCCGAGATCCTGAGCCCTCTGGAGGGGCTCGTCAACTCAGGCCTGGAGGGGCTCGGGCTCGGGGTGTTCCGGGTGCGGCTGCAGGACGAACGCGGCGCCCCGGTCTGCCGGCCCGGCCTGGAGCGTGGGGAGGTCTTCGTCCCGGTCGAGACCCTCAGCGACGGCGAGCAGGCTAGCGTCCTGCCGGTGCTCCTGCCAGCGCTGGCCACCCTCGTGGAGGGGCCCTATCGTGTGCTCCTGGCCGACGCCCTGGAGCGGCTGGACAGCGGGCGGAGGGAGGCCTTCCTGCGGCGGGTCGTCGGGCTCGTCGAGGCGGGGCGGATTGACCAGGCGGTCCTGGCGGGCTGCCCGGACGTGGCCCCCGAGGTCGAGGGCTGCACCGTGATCGAAGTAGGAGGTGAGAGGTGATCGAGCGCATGATTGACCTGGGCCGCAGGGCCCGCACTCGGATCGGGCTGGCTGCGCTGGGCGTGCTGGGGCGTGCCTCGGGGTTCGTTCACGACCGGCTGGTGGGCGTCGACCGGGCAGTCACGGCGGACCTGGGCCGGGCCCGGGGCCTGAGCGAAGCCGTGGCGATCGCCTGCCAGCGGTGCCATGCCTCCCCGGGGTGCCCCTGCCTGACGGCCGGCGGACAGCCGAGCATGCGGGTCCACTCCGAGCGCATGCAGGCCTGGAAGGAGCAGCAGGCAAGCCGACAAACGGGAGAATAGGCTGATGACCACCACACCAAGCAGCCGCCGGGAGGTCGTCATCAATGGCGCCCAGGTCCAGCAGATCCGACACGCCTACGTGTGCGGGCGCTGCGGCGGTCAGTTCCTGGGTCCCTGGCAGGCCGAGGGCGAAGAACCCGATCCGCTGGTGTCCTGCAGCCTCTGCGATGCGGGGTGGACGAACGGCCCGCACGGGCCGGGGCTCTACGTGGTGCAGGAGGCCGGCGAGCGGCTCCTGGTGGAGGTCGACGATCTGCACGAGTGCACCGAGTTGACGGTCGATGGCCAGCGCAAGCCCGAGCGCTACCGCATCGGCGACTACAGCGGCCCCTGGCTTGCGACGAGCGGGCCGGGGAGGTGAAGCCGTGAAGCTGAACGAACACCAGCGGACCGCCAGCTACAGCGAGGCCAAGCGCCTGCGCATCCTGGCAGGGGCCGGGACCGGGAAGACGACCGTGCTCGTGGAGCGCGCCCTCTGGCTGGCCGGGGAGTGCGACCTGGTCCGGCTGGTGACCTTCACGCGCCGGGCTGCCAGGGTGCTTCGGGAACGGATCCAGGCGGAGGCCCACGGCGGACTGGCCGACCGGATCGCCGTCTCGACCCACCACGGGCTGGCGGCTGAGCTGCTGCGGGAGCACGGCGACGCGATCGGCTGGCGGGAGGGCTGGCGCATCATCGACCGGGTGGAGGAGGAGGCCCTCAAGCAGGAGGCTGGCCGACAGCTCGACCTGGTGGAGGCCAGGCTCCAGAGGCACGGCCTGCGCCGCTACGATGAGTTGCTCCCCGGGGCTGTGCGTCTGCTCGAGTCGGACCCCCGGCTGCTGGAGCTCATCACCGAGGGGACCGAGCTGCTGGTCGACGAGGCCCACGACTCCAGCCCCCTGGAGTGGCGCCTGGACGAACTGCTCGGCCGCTGCGGGCTCACGGTTGTCGGCGACGCTGCCCAGCGGATCTACGGCTGGCGTGGAGCGCAGCCCCTGGAGGATGCCCCCGGGCCCTGGGAGACGGTGGAGCTCCCGGTCTGCTACCGCTGCGCCCCGGAGATCCTGAGCGTGGCCAACCGGCTGCCCATCCCGGGGCGGATTGACCTGCAGCCGCGCGACGGTGCGCCGGCCGGGTCGGCCGAGTTGTGGGCCGAGCGCTCAGACGAGGAGCTCGTGGCCCGTCTCCTGCGCACCCCCGGCTTCGTCGAGTCCCCGGAGAGGTGGGCCATCTTGGGCAGGACCAACCGACGCCTGCAGCATGTGGCCGAGCAGCTCGCCAGCGCCGGGGTGGCTGTCCACTGCCCGAGCCTGGAGGCCACCGCCTGGGAGACGCCCGAGGCCCGGCTGGTCATCGACCTGCTGCACGTCCTGGCGCACGAGGACGACAGCCTGCACCTTGGGCGGGTCCTGGTCGCCATGTGCGGGTGGACTGACGCCGACCTGCTGCTGGCGGAGATGGCCTGCGCGTCGAGGGGTGGGCCAGGGGGGTTGTCTGAGTACGTGGCCCAGAGGAGCGTGGAGAAAGGAGACCCGATGCGGGTGAACAGCCTGCGGTACCGATTCGGGGATGCCATGCTCGCAGCAGACGGGCAGGACGCTGTCCGCTGCGTAATGGCTCCGAATGTGCCCGCGGTGGTGGGCCGCCTGCCGGGGTGCCTGTCCGAGGTGGAGCTGCTGGAGTGGCTCGCAGACCCGAACCGGGACGAGCAGGACGAAGGCGAGCAGGAGGCTTGCCACGTCGGCACGATCCACACCGCAAAGGGGGCCGAGTGGGACCGGGTGCTCGTGCTCGGCCTGGAGGAGGGTGGCCTCCCCGGGGCCCGCTGGCGCACCGAGGAGAGGGATGAGGAGCAGCGCATCGCAGAGGAGCGGAGGCTGCTCTACGTGGCCATCACCAGGGCCAGGGAGCTGGTGGTGTTGGCTCGACGGACAGGGAAGTGGACCCGAGGGCGCGGCTACCAGGACGTGGAGCCCAGTCGGTTTCTTGAGGAAGTCTAGCCCTGCGGGGCGGGAGGGGATAGATGAGCGACCATGAACAGAAGCCAATCAGGTGTTCGTACTGCCGAAAGGTGCTGGAGCCTGGCAGCGTGAAGTACGCCCGCATCTGGAGCCCAAACTGGAAGAAGACTGGCAACCTGAGCCCGCCCAGGCCGTACTGCAGGGAAGGCTACTGCTCAGGCGACGACCAAATGGCCCACGAAGGCTAGCCCCCCACCGCCAGCGCCAGCAGCACGCCCCCCACCAGCCCCACGAGCAGCCCGCCACCACCGACCAGCAGCCGCTCCCGCCAGAGATCACCGCCGGCCACCGGGCACTCCGGGCACCGCAGCACCACCGGGTCGGGCACCGCATCGGGGACGGCGAGCACGGCCTGGCGGCAGTGGTCGCGCAGCTTGGCGTACAGCTCCCCGGCGACGACCACACGCTGCGTGTTTGACGCGCAGGCCCGCGCCGCAGCGGGGTGGATGAGGACCCCCGCCGGGTGCAGCTCCTCGCCAGCGTCCAGCCAGATCGGATCCCAGACGGGGCCCTCGCCAGCGGCCACGTAGTCGGCCTGCACAGCGGGCTCAGGCGGGCCGTCGACGTCAAGCGGGCTCGTCTGGGTCTGCGCCGTGGCCAGGCATGGGGCGAGGCACAGGAGCGCCAGGAGGGCGCCGGCCACCCTGCACGCGCC
>CALGIB010000457.1 GCA_937915955.1 uncultured Pseudomonadota bacterium | reverse complement strand
GGCAAGATCCGGTTTAGTCGGGAGGAGGGCGCCGTGGTGGGCAATCTTGAAGACTTGGCGGTTCACCTCGGCGAACACGTGGCGCTTCAACTCACGGCGCGGGCGTTGGAGTTCGGGCTCGAACAGCGTCTGCCTGGGGTCAACCCCCTCACCATCCTCAAGAAGGAGCAGGTGGAAGGGCTCGTTGCACCGCTGGGCGGCATGTTCCGGGTCGACATGGGGGTCGACGAGCTCGACCTGAAGGTGGACGGCAACACGCTATCGCTCAACGTGAAGTTCGGGTTCACCCAGCCGCAGCTCACCGAGACGGTCAGCGCCGGCTGGATCCCCCTGTATCTGTGGACGCTCTGGCGGCTGCTGGACCGCCCACGCTGGGGTCGCGCCGCGGCGCTGGGGCTGGTCCTGGCGATCTGCTCGGTGAGCAACTTCTACTACGGCCTGTTCTCGATCCTGGCCTCGGTCGTGCTGGTCCTGCACCGCCTGATCCAAGAGCCCTACCGCGTGCGCTGGTGGCGCTTCAGCGTCGCCACGGTGGTGGGCGCGGCGCTCTACAGCGGCCTCGTGCTGCCCGTGCTCCGGGCCCTGCAGACCTCGATGGACGCGGACGACGCGATGGTCAACCGCGACCCCGAGTTCGTCTGGCAGTCGCTGATCAACCACAACATCACCGACCTGGTCAGCATGTTCCGGCCGGGCCACGTGTACTCGCCGGACCTCAAGCTGGACTACGGCGAGGACCTGCTGATCGTCACCTACCTGGGCTGGGCGGCCATCGCGCTGGGCCTCTGGGCCTTCTGGAGCAGCCGACCCCGCCGCGAGCTCTCCGTCTGGCTGCTCTTCGTCGTCGTCTTCGCGGCCTTCGCGCTGGGCCCCTACCTGTACGTGGGCGGCGAATACCTGACCTGGGACGGGGACCGCATCCCGCTGCCCTTCCTGGTCTTCTTCAAGGCCTTCCCGCTCTTCGAGCGCATCAGCCACCCCTTCCGCTTCGTGGTGCCCGCGACCGTGGGGCTGGGCATGCTAGCCGGCTTCGGGGCCCGAGACCTCCGCCGTCGTTTCCAGCTCGATCCCCGCCTGACCATCGGGGCGATCAGCGCCTTCATCCTGGTCGAGCTGCTGCTGCTCTCGCCCGCGCCCTGGCCCCTGCCGCGCTGCGAGGCCGCCATCCCCCAGGTCTACGCCACGCTGCAGGGCGAGGGCGCCATCCTGGACCTGCCGATCACCGTGCCGAACCTGGAGCGCGCCGTCTACACCTGGTACCAGACCGAGCACGGCCGGCCCTCGCCCTATGGCCTCAACGACCCCATCCCCGCGCCGCTGGCCGAGAACCCCCTGACCCGGATGCTGGTGCAGGTCGAGGCCAGCCGCGCGGTGCTCGCGCCTCGCATGCTGCCCGACCTCGAGCTGGTCGCCGGGGCCCACATGCTCAGTGACCAGGGCTACCGCTGGGTGGTGGTGCACGAGGAGCTCTACCCTCGCCACAAGCTGGCGCTGGTCAGCGACGTGCTCAACGGCCTGTTGGGCGAGCCCGAGCGCCGCGACGGCGTGGCCGTCTACACGCTGAAGGAGCGCCGGTGAGGCGCATCGACTGGACCCTCGCCGGCACCTGGGCCGCCGAGCTGGGCGTGGCCGCGCTGGTGTACTTCGTCGCGGCCAGCGTGATGACCTGGCCCGCCGTGCTGCACACCGACGAGGTCATCATCGGCGGCGGCGAGCTGGGCGGCTGGCTCTGGCGCTACTGGTGGCACTTCGGCGAGGTCGAGGCCCTGGGCCAGTCCGACCTGGGTGTGATCGACAAGGTCTACACCTTCCTGTCCCTGGGGCGACACCCCGAGACCGGAAACATCCTGGACGTGCTGCTGATCAGCTGGCCGCTGAGCCTGGTGATGGACCTGCCGGCCCACTACAACTGGAAGATCTTCCTGATCCTCGTGGTGGACGGGACCCTCGGGTACATGCTGGCCCGGACCCTGACCGAGCACCGCCTCGTGGCGCTGTGCGCGGGCCTGGTCGCGGTGGTCAACCCCGTCAGCCTGCAGGACATCCACGGCTCGGGCTTGCGCCAGGTGCTGCTCTGGTTCGTGCTGCTGTTCCCCATCCTGCTGGACCGGGCCGAGCGCCGGGACGACCCCAGGTGGGGCCTCGCGGCGGGCTGCGTGCTGGGGCTCTGCGGGGCCTGGTACTGGTTCTACGGGCTCTTCGCGGGCATGTTCCTGGGGCTCTTCGCCGTGGACCTGCTCTGGCGCGAGCGAAAGCGGCTGCAGGTCAAGCGGCTGATGCGCTGGGTGCTGCCGCTGCTGGCGGGCGCCCTCCTGGTCGGCGGCTTCTTCGCCCTGCCCTACGCGCTCGGCGAGAGCGGGGGTGCGAGCGGCGGTGCCCAGAAGCTGCCCGAGCTGTCCTTCTTCCTGACCTTCCCCGACTACGACGTCATCCGCGACGTGCCGCTGCGGCCCACGACCTACGAAGACAACGTCCTCAGCTCGCTCAACCGCACCATCATGTCCAGCTGGTCGGCGGACTACCTCTTCAACCCGGCCCACCCTCGCGCCCTGCCGCTGGTGGTCTTCCTGGCCGGCGTGCTGCCGGCGGCGCTGCTCAAGCCGGGGCTCTTCCCTCGGTCCCGCTTCTGGCTGGCGGTCTTCGCCGTCTTCTACCTGGGCACCCTGGGGCCCTTCCTGAAATGGGGCGGTGATCTGGACAGCAGCAAGGTCGTGCTGAGCAGCCTGGGGGCCGACTTCTTCGTCTGGCGGCTGCCCTACACCTGGATGTTCAAGTGGGTGCCGGGCATGAGCCGCATGTTCGCGCCCTACCGGCTGGGCTCGCTGGTGGTGGTGGCCAGCGTGGCGCTGGTGGCGCTGGGGCTCTCGCGCATCCAGAACACCTGGGCGCGCGGCGGGCTGAGCGTGACGGCCATGGTGCTGACCCTGCTGCAGGTGCTCTACCGCTGGGAGATCGGGCCGGTGCCCGACGACGCGATGGCGCCCACCATGTGGCGAGCCCCCGTCAAGGTCTCGGCCATCACGGTGCCGGACTTCTACGAGGAGCTCGAGGAGGACGCGCGCAAGGGCATCATCGAGCTGCCGCTGGAGCAGCAGCAGGACCTCCTCTACTACTACCAGCTCGAGCACGGCTGGAAGGTCTACCGGTCCTGGGCCACCCGACCGGCCATCCCGCCGGTGTTCCGGGACGAGGGCGGCGGCGCCCCCGGCGAGCAGATGCGCTACCTCGCGCAGCGCGACATCGAGACCGGCGAGGCGGCCGCGATGCTGATGACCCTGTCGCGCGAGCCCCAGGACGCGGCCATCGAGGAGCTGCCGGTCGAGGACCTCTCCCGCATCGTGGTGGCGGGCAACTACCGCTACCTGGTGGTGCACGAGCGCGGCTACTACCTCGTCGATCCCGGCAAGGGCTCGCTGCTCTACAACGACATCGTGCGGCGGCTCGGCACCACGCTCCAGATCGAGCCCGTCGAGCTCGTCGAGATGCAGTGGTTCGACTACCCGGGCAACGAGTACAAGGTGCCCGACGGTCCGGTGTACGTGCCCTGGAGCAGCCAGGAGGTGAACCTCCCCGACCGGGACCGCCCCAGCCGCTACTTCATGGCGGTCTTCGACCTGGGGCCGATCCACGATAGCTGGCAGGGGCCCTCGGCCGAGGAGCTGATCCCGGCCACGCCGGCTCAGCCGGGCGGCGATCCCGGCGGCGGGGACGGGCCGACGCACACCGAGCACGTACACAAGGAGATGCCGCCCGGCGCGCGGTGAGCACACTGACAGCCCCTGGCAGCAGGGCCCCCCCGCGGCGGCCCCAGCGGGATTAGCAGGGAGCATGCCCGAGCTGACCCTCCACGCCCCCTTCGAGCCCGCCGGCGACCAGCCCACCGCGATCCGCGAGCTGGTCGAAGGCCTGCAGGCCGGCCGCACCCACCAGGTCCTGCTGGGCATCACCGGCTCGGGCAAGACCATCACCATCGCCAACGTCATCGACCAGGTGAAGCGCCCCACCCTGGTCCTGGCCCACAACAAGACGCTGGCCGCCCAGCTCTACGGCGAGTTCAAGCGGCTCTTCCCCGAAAACGCGGTCGAGTACTTCGTCTCCTACTTCGACTACTACCAGCCCGAAGCCTACGTCCCCTCGTCGGACACCTACATCGAGAAGGACAGCCTGGTCAACGACCAGATCGACAAGCTGCGGCACCGGGCGACCAAGGCCCTGCTGACCCGCCAGGACGTCATCATCGTGGCCTCGGTCAGCTGCATCTACGGCCTGGGCAGCCCCGAGGCCTACGACGGCATGATGCTGCGCCTCGAGGTCGGCCAACAGGTCGACCGCGAAGCCATCCTGCGCAAGCTGGTCGAGATCCAGTACACCCGCAACGAGCTGGACTTCCGCCGCGGCACCTTCCGCGCGCGGGGCGACGTCATCGAGATCTTCCCCGCGGACGCCCAGGACGCCGCCGTCCGCGTCGAGCTCTGGGGGGACGAGGTCGAAGCCATCAGCAACACCGACCCCCTGCGTGGCATCCGCACCGAGTCGCTGCAGTACACGACCATCTTCCCGGCCAGCCACT
>CALGIB010000456.1 GCA_937915955.1 uncultured Pseudomonadota bacterium | reverse complement strand
AGACCTCGCTGGCCAAGTCCGTCTCGCGGGCGCTGGGTCGCAAGATGGTGCGCATGTCCCTGGGCGGCGTACGGGACGAGGCCGAGATCCGCGGCCACCGCCGCACCTACATCGGCTCGCTGCCCGGCAAGGTCATCAAGTCCCTGAAGAAGGCCGGCACCAACAACCCCGTCTTCATCCTGGACGAGATCGACAAGCTGGGCGCGGACTACCGCGGCGACCCCTCCAGCGCGCTGCTCGAGGTCCTGGACCCGGAGCAGAACGACACCTTCTCCGACCACTACCTGGACCTGCCCTTCGACCTGTCGAAGGTGCTGTTCATCGCCACGGCCAACGTCGCCAGCAGCATCCCCGGACCGCTGCTGGACCGCATGGAGGTCATCCACATCCCCGGCTACACGCCCGAGGACAAGGTCAAGATCGCCCGGAGCTACCTCATCCCCACGGTGGCCGAGGAGCACGGCCTGTCCGAGGAGCAGTTCATCCTGGGCGACGACGCCATCCGCATGCTCATCATGAGCTACACGCGCGAGGCCGGCGTTCGCTCGCTCAAGCGCGAGGTCGCGGCCTGCGCGCGCTGGGTCGCCCGGGTCATCGCCAGCGGCAAGCAGGACACCGTGGTCGTCACCCCCGAGCTGATCGAGGAGATCCGCGGCCCCATCCAGTACTTCAGCGAGGTGGCCGAGCGGGTCAGCGTGCCCGGCGTGGCCACCGGCCTGGCCTGGACCAGCGTGGGCGGCGACATCCTGTTCATCGAGGCGACCCGGATGAAGGGCAAGGGCAACCTGGCCCTGTCCGGCAGCCTGGGCGACGTGATGAAGGAGTCGGTCAGCGTCGCGCGCAGCTACATCCGCTCGATGGCGGACGACCTGGGCATCGACAGCAAGGTCTTCGAGACCGAGGACATCCACATCCACGTGCCCTCGGGCGCGGTGCCCAAGGATGGCCCCTCGGCCGGCGTGACCATGCTGACCGCCATCGTGTCGCTGCTCACGGGCATCTGCGTCGCCCCGACCATCGCGATGACCGGCGAGGCCACCTTGCGTGGCGCCGTGCTGCCGGTCGGCGGCATCAAGGAGAAGGTCCTGGCGGCTCACCGCGCCGGCATCAAGACCATCATCCTGCCCGAGAAGAACCGCAAGGACCTGGTCGAGGTCCCCGAGGAGATCCGCGGAGACCTCGAGTTCTTCTTCGCCGCGCGGATGGAGCAGGTCCTGGACGTCGTCCTGGGCGCGGACAAGCTAAAGGCGCGCAAGGCCGAGCTCGAGGCCATCCGGGCCGCCGAGAAGGTCGGCGCGACCGGCGTTCAGCCCACGGCCTAGACCATGCCCGAGTTCAAGCGCGTTCTCGTCGCCAACCGCGGCGAGATCGCGGTCCGCGTCCTGCGGGCCTGCCAGAGCCTGGGGCTCGAGACCGTGGCGGTGTTCTCGGACGCGGACCGTGACGCGCCCCACGTGCGCATGGCGACCTTCGCGCGGAACATCGGCGCGCCGCCGGCCAGCGAGTCCTACCTCCGGGCGGACGTACTCCTCCAGGTCGCCAGGGAGACCGGAGCGGACGCGGTCCACCCCGGCTACGGCTTCCTGAGCGAGAACGCCGGCTTCGCTCAGGCGGTCATGGACGCCGGCTTGGTCTGGATCGGCCCCTCACCGCACGCCATCGTGGCCATGGGCAGCAAGACGGGCAGCCGCAAGCTGATGCAGGCGGCGGGGGTGCCACTGGTGCCCGGCACGGTCGAGGCCATCACCGACGAGGCGGAGCTCATCCGCCTGGCCGAGGAGATGGGCTACCCCGTGATGCTCAAGGCGGCCGCGGGTGGGGGCGGCAAGGGCATGCGTCGCGTGGACGACCCCGACCAGCTGCTCAGCGGCTTCCGCGCGGCCCGCTCCGAGGCGCGCAACAGCTTCGGTGACGACGCGGTCTACATCGAGAAGTTCGTGGTGAACCCGCGCCACGTCGAGATCCAGGTCTTGGCCGACATGTACGGCACGACGCTGCACCTCTTCGAGCGCGACTGCAGCATCCAGCGTCGCAACCAGAAGGTGCTCGAGGAGACGCCGTGTCCGGTGCTGCCGGAGGTGACCCGCCAAGCCATGGCCCAGGTGGCCATCCAGGCCGCTCGGGCCGTGGACTACGTGGGCGCGGGCACGGTGGAGTTCCTCTTCGGCGGCGACGGCAGCTTCTACTTCCTCGAGATGAACACCCGCCTGCAGGTCGAGCACCCCATCACCGAGATGGTGACGGGTATCGATCTGGCCCAGGCGCAGCTCCGCATCGCGATGGGTGAGCCCCTCTGGTTCGCTCAGGACGACCTGACCATGCACGGGCACGCCATAGAGTGTCGCGTCTACGCCGAGGACCCGGCGCAGAACTTCAGCCCGGCTCCGGGGCGGATCACGGCGTACCGCGAGCCCGGCGGTCCCTTCGTCCGGGTGGACAGCGGCGTGACGGTGGGCTTCGAGGTGCCCATCTATTACGACCCCATGATCGCCAAGCTGGTGGTGTGGGGCCGCACTCGGGACGACGCCATCGCCCGGTGCGACCGGGCGCTCCGTGAGTACCGGGTCAGCGGAATCCGCACGTCCATCGGGTTCTTCCGGCAGGTGCTGGCGGACCCGGCCTTCCGGAGCGGGGTCTACACGACCGGCTTCATCACCCCCGAGTTCCTCGAGGGCCTGAGCCACGGCGAGGAGCGCAGCGAAGAGCTGGCGTCCATCGCGGCGGCCATCGCCCAGTTCGAGGTCGACCACGCCCCGCGCCCGGGCGCGACGCGCTCCGAGGGCTCGGCGTGGAAGCGGGCCGCGCGCTGGAAGAGCAGCCACCGGGTGAAGGGATGATCTACGAAGTCACGGTCGGCGAGGCCGTTCGCAGGGTCTCGGTGGACAAGCGGGACGGGCTCTACTTTGTCTCTGTGGACGAGGGCCCTGTGCGGCGGGTCGAGTCGCTGAAGCTGGGGCAGGTGCTCAGCATGCTGGTCGAGCACCGCTCGGTCGAGGCCGGCCTTGCCCGGCGCGAGGGCGGCTGGGACGTGTCCATCCTGGGCAGCACCCACGCATGTGACGTGGTCGACCCCCAGCGCAAGGCGCTTCGACTGGCCGGTGGGGCGGGCAGCGGGGCGCTGAAGGCCTCCATGCCCGGCCGCATCATCGGCGTCCTGGTCGAGGTGGGCCAGGCCGTGAGCAAGGGCCAGCCGGTGATGGTGATCGAGGCCATGAAGATGGAGAACGAACTGAAGGCACCGATCGACGGGCAGGTGGTCGAGATCCTGGTCGAGGGGGGTCAGGCGGTCGAGAGCGGCGCCGCGCTCATGCTGATCGCTGCTCCCGCGTAGATCGCGACGGGCCGAGGGCTCAGCTCAGCAGGCGAGCGGCTCCGACGGTCGCCGGCAGCGTCCCGGAGGCCACCGCCGCTTCGATGGCCGCGGCGTCGGGACGCTCACGCACCCGGCGCCGCTGCTCTTCGTCCACCATCGACCAGAGCCAGGCGGTCGCCTGGCCCTGGCGTTTCTCGTCCAGGTCCAGCGCCGCGCGGTGGTCGAGCACGAGCTGCCAGGCCTCGTCGATGCCCTCGCCGGTGAGCGAGGAGGCTGTGGTGACCCTGGGCTCCCAGGCCGACCGGCCGTGCAGCAGGTGCAGCGCGTGCCGGTAGCCGGCGGCCGCGCGCCGGGCCTTCTCCACGTTGTCGCCGTCGGCCTTGTGCACGACCAGCGCGTCGACGACCTCCATCAGGCCACGCTTGATGCCCTGCAGCTCGTCGCCCGCGCCCGCCAGCATCAGGGCCAGGAAGGTGTCTGTCATGGCGCTGACGGCCAGCTCGCTCTGGCCCACGCCGACGGTCTCGACCAGGACGACGTCGTAGCCGGCGGCCTCGCAGAGCAGCATCGTCTCGCGGGTGCGCGCGGCCACCCCGCCCAGCGTGCCTCGGCTGGGCGAGGGCCGGATGAATGCGCGCTCGGACCGCGACAGGCGCTCCATGCGCGTCTTGTCCCCCAGGATGGACCCGCCCGAGCGCACGCTGGTGGGGTCCACGGCCAGCACGGCGACGCGGTGACCGGCCTCGACCAGGCGCAGGCCCAGGGCCTCGATGAAGCTGCTCTTGCCGACGCCCGGCACGCCCGTCACGCCGACGCGGATCGCACCGCCGGTGCGTGACATGAGCTGAGCGAGCAGCTCGGAGGCGCGCTCGCGGTGGTCGGCGCGCCGGCTCTCGACCAGCGTGATGGCTCGGGCCAGGGCGCCCCGCTCGCCGGCGACCAGCGCCTCGATCACGTCTGGTCCAGGTGCTCGGACAGCAGCGCCACCAGCTCCAGCGCCGCGCCGCGGATTTCGGTCCCAGGCGGATAGATGGCCACCGCCCCAGCCGCCCTCAGCGCCGGGTGGTCCTGGGGAGGGACCACGCCGCCGACGACGATCAGGATGTCCTCGCGGCCCCGGGCCTTCAGCGCGTCCCGCAGGGCCGGCACCAGGCTCAAGTGGCCGGCCGCCAGGCTGCTCACGCCCACCACGTGCACGTCGTTCTCGACCGCCTGCTTGGCCGTCTCCGCGGGCGTCTGGAAGAGGGGGCCGACGTCGACGTCGAAGCCGGCGTCCGCGAAGGCGGTCGCGATGACCTTCTGACCGCGGTCGTGGCCGTCCTGCCCCATCTTCGCGACCAGCAGCCTGGGCCGGCGGCCCTCGCGCTCCTCGAAGGCGACGACCGCTGCGCGCAGCTCGTCCATGTCGGCTCCCACGCTGTCCAACTCGTTCAGGTATACGCCGCGGAGGGCCTCGGGGCGGGCGAGGTGTCGACCCCAGGCCCGCTCGAGGGCCGAGGAGATCTCGCCGACGGTGCAGCGGGCCCGGGCGGCCACGACAGCCAGCTCGAGCAGGTTGCCCTCGCCGGTGGCGGCGCTGTGGGTGAGCATGGCCAGGCTGTCGGCCACCTCCACCTCGTCCCGCTCGGCCTTGAGCTGGCTCAGCCGGGCCAGCTGGGCCTCGAGCACGGCGCGGTTGTCCACCGAGTGCACCGGGATGTCCTCGGGCTTGTCCGGGCGCCAGCGGTTGACGCCGACCAGCACCTGTTCGCCCGAGTCGATGCGCGCCTGGGTGCGGGCCGCGGCCTCCTCGATGCGCCGCTTGGGCAAGCCGTCCTCGAGCGCCTTGGCCATGCCGCCCAGGGCCTCGATCTCCCGGATGTGGGCCCAGGCCCGCTCGGTGAGCTCGTGGGTCAGCCGCTCGACGTAGTAGCTGCCCGCCCAGGCGTCCACCGTGTGGCAGGTGTCTGTCTCCAGCTGCAGGAAGAGCTGGGTGTTGCGGGCGATGCGAGCCGAGAAGTCGGTCGGCAGCGCCAGGGCCTCGTCCAGCGCGTTGGTGTGCAGGCTCTGGGTGTGCCCCTGGGTGGCCGCCATGGCCTCGACGCAGGTGCGGACGACGTTGTTGTAGACGTCCTGGGCCGTCAGACTCCAGCCGCTGGTCTGGCTGTGGGTCCGCAGCGACAGGGACCTGGGGTTCTTCGGATGGAAGGGCTCGAGGAGCTGCGCCCAGATGCCCCGGGCCGCGCGGAGCTTGGCGACCTCGGTGAAGAAGTCCATCCCGATGCCCCAGAAGAAGCTGATTCGGGGCGCGAAGGCGTCCACATCCAGGCCCGCCTTCAGGCCAAAGCGAACGTACTCAAGGCCATCGGCCAGCGTGTAGGCGAGCTCGAGGTCGGCCGTCGCGCCAGCCTCCTGCATGTGGTAGCCGCTGACCGAGATGCTGTTGAACCGGGGCATCTCCCGGCTCGTGTACGCGAAGATGTCGGAGACGATCCTCATGCTCGGGGCCGGCGGGTAGATGTAGGTGTTCCGGACCATGAACTCCTTGAGGATGTCGTTCTGGATGGTCCCGGTCAGCTTGTGGTGGGGGACGCCCTGCTCCTCGGCGGCCACGATGTAGAGCGCGAGGATGGGCAGGACCGCGCCGTTCATCGTCATCGAGACGCTCATCTCGTCCAGCGGGATGCCGTCGAAGAGCACGCGCATGTCGAGGATGCTGTCGATCGCCACGCCGGCCATGCCGACGTCGCCCGGCACGCGGGGGTGGTCGCTGTCGTAGCCGCGGTGGGTGGCCAGGTCGAAGGCGATGGACAGGCCCTTCTGCCCGGCGGCGAGGTTGCGCCGGAAGAAGGCGTTGCTCTGCTCGGCCGTGCTGAACCCGGCGTACTGCCGGACGGTCCAGGGGCGCGTCACGTACATCGTGCTGTAGGGGCCCCGGAGGAAGGGTGGCAGCCCGGGCATCGTGCCGAGGTGATTGAGCTCGTTGAGGTCTTCAGCGGAGTAGGAGGTCTTGAGCGGGACGCCCTCCGGGCTCGATCCCGCGGGCTTCGAGGGCGGGGGGGCCGAGGCGGACCAGGGCAGGGGGCGGCTGGCGAAGCTCGGTATCCGGCTCATGCGAGCACCTCCCAGGCGCTCTCGAGGAGCGCGTTCACGTCGCAGCCCAGGTAGGCGAAGGCCTGCACCGGGCCGGCGTCCTCTCGCGGGCGACCGGCCAACCAGACCTCGCTGCCCTGCTCGTCGAGGCGCGCGGCGAGCTCAGCTGCCTCGGCTCCATACCGGGCGTCAGCGCCGACCAGGCAGATCAGCTCGCCCCGGGCCCGCTCGGCCGGGACGCGGGTG
>CALGIB010000455.1 GCA_937915955.1 uncultured Pseudomonadota bacterium | reverse complement strand
GACGGCCACCTGCTGTTCTACGAGGGCTGCGCGCGCGACAAGGGCGACTGGGAGACCGATCTGCGCATCGAGCGGCAGCTCCTGCTGCACCCCGAGTTGGACAACGAGGGGCTGCGCCGGCACTGCTACGAGGCCCTGTTCGACGAGTTCGTCGGCCTGAACGACAGCTTCGGCGAGCGGGCCATGGTGGACGCCGAGGACGACGCGTACTGATGGTCACGTCACCACCAGACCATGGCGCGCTGGGACTTCGGCGGCCCGGTCGAGAAGGCCATCGCCGCCTTCAACCTGCTGATCTTCGAGCTCTGCTTCGGCTGGGGCGTGCGCCTGAGCAACCTGGGCTGGTGCACGCTGGCGGTCACCACCATCTTCGCGTGGCTCTACCGCCGCTTCTGCCCGGACACGGTGCTGATGTACCACGGGGCCGAGATGCGGGTCCGGGATGTCTCCTTTGCAGGGCTCTTCTTCGTCAGCCTGCAGTCCCTGGTGGCCATCAACACCGGCTGGGACTTCGGCGAAGACGATCACCGCTTCCGCTACCTGAACACCGCCGAGACGCTGGTCGGCTTCATCATCCTGACCTTCTTCGTCGGCGCCTACACCCGAATGATCCTGGCTTGATCTGGCTCCTCGCCTGCGCCTCGTCGACCCCCACGGGGCCGCTCGCCGACGTGGTGGGCGCGGCCGGGCTGGGCGACGCTGGCCAGATCACGATGTCGGTGAGCATCGAGAGCCCGGACACCGGCTGCGACCGGTACGCCGCGTGGTGGGAGATCCTCGATCCGGACGGCGGCCTGGTCTACCGCCGCGTCCTGGACCACAGTCACCCGGACGAGCAGCCCTTCACCCGCACGGGCGGGCCGGTGCCGCTGCTCCTGGACACCCAGGTCTGGGTGCGCGCGTGGATGCACCCGACCGGCTACGGCGGTCAGGCGGTCTTCGGCAGCGTCTCGGACGGCTTCGACGCCGCGGACCTGCAGGCCGACTTCGCCGAGGACCTGGCCGAGGTCGAGCCGCTGCCCGAAGGCTGCCTGTTCTGAGGAGACCCCGATGTTCTTGATGCTCTGGAGCGCCTGCATCCTGTCCGAGTCGGACACCTGCCGGACCACCTGCGACCGCCTCTACACCGCGGACCAGTGCGACATCCAGCGTCCCGGCCGAGCGACCGATGAGCTGGTCGAGGCCTGCCGAGACAGCTGCTTTCAGGCGATGCAGACCCGCGGCGAGGCCGGCGACTACGACCCCACCACGCGCTCAGACTCCTCCGTCAGCGTCGAGCTCGAGAACAAGGCCCAGGCAAAACTGTGGTCCGAGTGCGTCGCCGAGACGTCCTGTGAGGACCTCGAGGACGGCTACTGTGCGCCGATCTGGTAGCGCAGCCACCAGACCGGTAGAGGCGCTCGCCGTGCTCGGCCTGGACGGTGCCCGTAGCCGCGCAGATAGCGCGGCTACTCGTCGGTGATCTCCTCGTCCATGTTGCCCGCGGAGCTGCGCTGGGCCTTGCCTCCCTTCTTTGGGGCCTCGGCCTCCTTGGGCGCCTCGGCGGCCTTGTTGGCCTCCTCGCAGGCGGTCTTGGCGTCGCCCTCGAGCTCGGAGCAGTCCTGGGCGGCGGGGGTCTCCTCGGCCGGGGGAGCCTCGGCGTCGTCGGCGAAGGCGCTGCCGGTCAGCAGCAGCCCCAGGGACAAGATGGTCATGACGGGTTCCTCGATCTCGGGTTTCGACGGGTACGGAGGTCGTACCCGAAACGGGGTGTTCCTGCCAAGCCTCTCGCTCCAACTTGTCAAGGCAAGGTCAGGAGCAGGGGAACAAGGCGCCCCAGAGTGGGGTCTCACGGCTCGACGGAAGGGGAGGCGGCCATTAAGCGGCCCCCCCTCGCGCACACCAGCATCCCGGCAGACACATGAAGCGACTGGTCATCGGTAGCGCCGCACTCCTCGCGGCGCTCAGCATCTCCAACCCCGCCCACGCCGCCTGCGAGAAGCAGGTCGCCCAGGCCGAGAAGGCCAGCGGCGTCGCCGTGGCCGAGGCCTTCAAGGGCATCGTGGCCTGCGACGCCAAGGTGGCCAAGCAGAGCTTCGCCAAGGTCATGCAGAACGCCGGCGACTCCGAGGCGCTGATCGCGCTGTCCATGGTCGCGATCGAGGCCGAGGTCTGGAACCCCGTGTGGGAGATGCTCGGCAAGATCCCCGACTACGACGCCCGCGACGTCGTGGCCGACGGCATCGGCAAGCAGTGCGCCGACAACGACCAGGTCGTGAAGTTCCTGCAGGGCGCCTACTTCGGGCTCCGGGACATCGACTTCCAGCAGTGGGACGACGCGCTGGTGTCCTGCCAGAGCGAGAGCTTCGACGGCTGGGTCGTCCAGACGGTCGAGAACCCTCCCCCCAAGATCTTCGATGAGAAGTACGCCAAGGTGGCCGAGGTCTACGTGGCCCGCAACGGCGTGGACGCGCTGACTTCCCTGGCCCGCGGGGCCCAGGCCGCCGCCAAGAACGGCGGCCCGTTCGAGGCCATCCTGGCCCTGATGGACCAGGCCGTCGCGCCCGAGCTGGGCGAGGACATGGACCCCGGTGAGCAGAAGAGGCTCGAGGACGCCCTGGTCGGCATGGCCAACGACCTGCCCCCCGAGCAGGCCCGCTCCGTCGCAGACCGGCTGGCCAACGCCGGATCGGACCGCGCCGCCGCCGCCCTGCTCCCGGCGATCTACCCCGACCGCTTCGGCGGCGGGCACTTCACCTACGGCGCGGTCGCGGTCGAGGCCGGTGACTGCGACGGCACCAAGACCGCGGTGCTGCACGTCGTGGAGATCCAGGAGAACGCGACCCGGTACATCCTGGTCGATCACCTGACCGCGCCCATGCGCGCCATCAAGCCGAAGCTCAAGAAGTGCACGGCCGAGGGCGCCTGGCCGGTGATCGCCACGGACGAGCCCCTGGGCGGCGACATCAGCCTGGAGGCCTTCGTGGCCGGGCTGGAGGCCTCCTACGTGGACAAGGGCTACGAGGTCTCCGTGAAGTCGGAGAAGTCCCTCAGCCTGGACTGAGCCGCCGATGAGCGAGCCTGTCGGCGTCCTCTTCGTCTGCCTCGGCAACATCTGCCGGAGCCCGCTGGCCCACGGCGTGTTCGAGCACCTGGTCGAGCAAGCTGGCCTCTCCGAGCGGGTCTTCGTCGACTCCTGCGGCACCTCCAGCTACCACCAGGGTGAGCCCCCGGATCCCGGCAGCGTGCTCGTCGCCCGCAAGCACGGGCTGGACATCTCCCAGCAGGCCAGCCGGCCGCTGCGCGAGGCCGACTTCCAGCGCTTCCGGTGGATCGTGGTCATGGACGGCAGCAACCAGCGCAACACCGAGCGCATGGCGGCGGGTCGCCGCCCCGTGCACCAGCTCCGGGACTTCGATCCCGAGGGACCAGGTGCCGTGCCGGATCCCTGGGGCGGAGGCCGCTCGGGCTTCGATGTCGTCTACGAGATGGTCGAGCGAAGCTGCCATGTGCTCCTGGAGCGGGTCTCCGCCGAGCTCTGAGCTGTGAAGACCGAGTCAGGGTCCCCTGGCCGCCTTGATTCCACGCTCGGTAGACCTGATGCTCTGGTTCGTGGACGCCACCCCTGACTTCAACGAACTGCAGCGCATCCTCATCTACACCGAGGACGGCGCGCGGCGAGCATGGGCCCACCTGCACCTCGGGCGCATGGCCATCGACGCCGGCCGGCGCGAGCGAGCGATCCGCCACCTGAACGAGGCCCTGCACCTGGACGCTGGGAACGAGCGCGCCCGGAAGCTGCTGCTGGGCCTGCAGGAGAAGGCGCCCCGAGCCAAGAGCTGGCTTCAGGGCGTCAGCGGCCTCTTCAAGAAGTAGCGCGTCCCGGACCTGGCACGGCATCTGCAAGAGAACTCAGCGAACCCCACCCCGCTGTTCCCCCGCTGCCGCCGCTCCAGGAGTTCCCCATGGCTCGCTCGCTCACCATCCAGCACACCGAAACCCCTGGTACCTCCAGGCTCTTCAACGGCTTCCTGCTCCTGGCCCTGGGCTGGCTGCTGGCCGGGATGCTGTTCGCCGGACTGAACGTGAGCGACGCCGACGCCGCCGAGGCGAGCCCCGTCTTCGACGTCGAGTAGATCGACTTCTACGGATTCGAGATTTCGGGTCCGAGCACGAACCAGAGCCGGTCCTCACGGACCACCACGGCCGGGGGCCCGAGCTGCTCGGTGAGGAGCTCGGTGACCTGCTCCGCGCGGGCGCACCACTCGCCCTGGAGCAGGACGCTGTCGACCCCCTCGGGGATCGACAGCGTGGCCACCGGTGTCGCTCGCCGGCAGTTCTCGTCCACCGTCCGAACCCAGCGGTTGGTGCGGATCAGCTCGTCGTCCCCCTCGTGGTTCTCGGCCACGGGCTTGCCGTGGAAGGGCTGCCAGAGGTTGCTTCGCCGAGGCTGCTCGGTCGTGAACTGCTTGCGGTGGTTGTCGAAGGGCAGCTCGATCAAGGCCCCCTCGCCCTGCAGCGAAGCGTAAATCTTCGGCGGCTTCGTCGGGGTCATGGGCCGAGGCCAGGGCGTCTGGCTCAACGCCAGCGCGTCCGCCACCAGGAGGACGGGCAGACCCCAGGCGGCCCAGGGGAAGCGCTCGATCAGGCGCGCCGCACCCAGGCCCACGGCCACCGCCACCAGGAAGCTGGCCGGGACGGCGGCGCGCTGCCAGTGGGACAGGCCCACCAGCGCTGGGAACCAGTCCACCAGCCAGGCTCCGGGCAGCGTGATGATCCGCTCGAAGTGTCGGGTCTGGCCACCGACGCTGAGCCAGTGGCCCAGCGACAGGAGGTAGAGCGGCGCGGCAAGCAGCAGGGGGGCTCGCTTGCGCGCGCAGAGCGCGAGGGCCAACCCCACCAGGCCGACGTACACGCACTTGCTGACCTCCACCGTGTCCAGCGAGGGCAGCACGAGGTTCAGCAGGTCGGTGCCGAAGGCCGGCAGGCTGCGCCACGCGGGACGAAACTCGGGCGGGAACGGCGAGTGTTTGACCCAACGGTAGGACCAGAGCTCGCGGATCTCGAGGAAGGCCAGGAGGCGCGGCAGGATCAAGGCGAGCGCGAGCAGGCCCTGGGCGCCGGCCAGGCCCAGCAGCCCCGGCTTCAGCGTCCGCAGCGCGCGGGCCCGGACCAGCGTCCAGATCACGAGACCGACCTCGACGATCAGGCCGAAGAGCGCGTGGTACCAGCCCGCCAGGACGAAGGCGGCCAGCGTCAGGCCGGCCCCCAAGGCCAGCAGCAGCGCCCGTCGGGTCGAGCCAGGGCGAGCCAGGGCGAGCAAGCAGGCCGCGTGGAAGCCCAGCCATCCGACGGGCAGGGCCTCGCTGATTCCAAAGTCGGCGGCGGCCCCGAGCGCTGGCGCCGAGGCCGCGGCGATCCCGGCGATCATCGAGCCCCAGGGCCCGGCCTCCAGCTCCCGGGCGAAGACCCAGGCGCCCGCGTAGGCCAGCAGGAGCCCCGCCAGCACCACACCGTTGTAGGCCAGCGCGGGGTGAACCAGCCCGCCCAGCGCGAACGGCAGGTTGATCGGGTCCATCAGCGGGATGTCGATGCCAGCCGGCCAGTTCGCGACGGGCAGGTCCTGGAGCGCGCGCCAGAACATCCAGTGGTGGTTGGTGCCCTCGCCCAGCGGATGGGCCAGGAGCCAGGTGGGACGCAGCGGCATCGGCCACGTCAGGAGCAGCACCAGCAGGGGAGCCACCACGAGGTTGGACCAGTCGGGGGGCTCCCTGCGCATGGCTGTCGGGATATCGTGCCCCACCATGCTCGACGAGGCCCCGCCCAGCGGCACCAAGCCGCGCATCCTGGTCGTCGACGACCGCCCCGAGGACGCCCGTCAGGCTCGCTCCGCGCTGGCGGATCAGGACCGCGACCTGCGGGTGGCCCACTCCGCCCGCGAGGCGCTCTCGCTGCTGCACGACCAGCACTTCGACCTGGTGCTGCTCAGCCTGGAGCTTGGCGATCTGCCTGGGGCCCGCGCCCTCGACGTCTTCCGCGAGCGTGCCCCAGGTGTGCCCGTCATCGCGCTTTCGGCCCGGCCCTCGATCGCCTCCGCCGTGGACGCCGTCCGCCGCGGCGCGGTCGAGTTCGTGCCCAAGCCGCTGCACCGCCGAGAGCTGGCCGAGGCAGCCTCCCGAGCCCTGGACCACGCCCACACCAGCATCGAGCTGGAGCGGGCTCGCCAGCGCGTCAAGGACCGCTACGGCTTCAGCCACATGCTGACCCGCAGCCCGCTCATGCTGCGCGTCTTCGACCAGGTGCGGGCGGTCGCCACG
>CALGIB010000454.1 GCA_937915955.1 uncultured Pseudomonadota bacterium | reverse complement strand
TCCGCTTCAAGCTGCAGATCGAGGCCACCATCGAGGGCCAGGTGCGGACCTTCGAGCTGCCCATCGACCGCCGCCAGCGCAGCTTCGCGCTGCCGGTCAGCGCCAAGCCCAGCGCGGTCCGCGTGGACCCCGGCTTCCGAGTGCTCTCCCGCGTCACGCTGACCGCTCCTCGGGGCTGGCTGCTCGCCGGCCTGGACCAGGACTGCCCGGTGTTCCGGATCCGCAGCGCTCGGGCCCTGGCCAAGGAGGGCAGCCCTGAGGCCGTGACGGCGCTGGGGGACGCGCTGCAGACCGATCCCTGCTGGCAGGTGCGGGCCGAGCTCGCCGGCCTGCTCGGGGACGTCCGAGGGCCGGTCGCCCAGGCCGCGCTGCTGACCTCGCTGGACCAGGCAGATCAGGTCACCCGGCACCGGCGGGCCGTGGTCGCCGCGCTCTCAGGCTTCGACGACGAGGCCGTCCATGAGCGCCTGATGGCCTGTGTGCTCGAGGAGTCGTCGCTCTTCGCCCAAGCCGAGGCCGCGGTCTCGCTGGGCAAGCTGCGCAGCCCGCTGGTCAAGGCGGCCGCCGAGCACCTCATGGGGCAGGACAGCTGGGCGGACTGGAGCGCGGCGAAGGGGCTGATCGCGCTGGGCGCCAGCCGGGACGCCTCAGCGCTGACCACGCTAGTCGAGCACACCGGCGCCGCCTTCCGTCCCCGGATCCGGGGCGCGGCCGCCGAAGCGCTGGGTCAGCTGGCCGACGAGCAGGAGAGCGTCCGGGCCGAGGCGCTCGAGGCCCTGGTGGGCCTGGCGCACGACTCGCCGTTCCGGGTCCGACTCGCCGCGATCGGGGCGCTGGGGCGCGTCAAGGATCCGCGCGGCGCCTCGGTGCTGGGCAAGCTGCACAGCTCTGCCCCGGACGGCCGCACGCGCCGCATGGCGTACGAGGCCCTGGCCGAGATCCAGGACGGTCGCAGCGGCGAGGCCGCGCTGAGCGGTCTCAAGGCGGAGCTCGAGCGCCTGCGCACCGAACAGGTCGCCTTGCGGGGCCGGCTCGAGCGGCTGGAGCCGGTGCCGGACGAGTAGAGTGCCCGGGTGATTCACTTCCTGATCGGCCTCGCCCAGGCCGGGGACCCGGGCTTGCGCGACTTCGTCGGCGGCCTGGCGAGCCCGGCCAACTCCGTCACCGTCTGCCGGGGGCTCGACCAGATCGAGGGGCTCCCGCAGGCGATCCTCGACGCGGAGGTCCCGCGCCTCGTCGACCTGGACCTCGCCCAGCCGGTCTTCCTGGCCGTCAGCGAGGACGGCACCACCACCTCCTCCTTCGTCCTGCGGGGCGGGCCGCGTCAGACCCTCGTCCAGCCCTCGGACGTCGGGCAGTCCCTCGGCCCGGCCAGCCTGCTCGAGCCGCTGCTGGAGCTGCCCGGCCCCGAGGGTGCTGGCTGCCTGAGCCTGACCAGCGTGCCGCTGCCGGGCGGCGCCAGCTTCGTGCTCGAGAACCGGGTCCTGGACGGCGCGCGCTCGACCGCCCGGACCCACGGACTGGAGCTGCCCCAGGGCGCGCTCGAGGTCTGGCAATCCAGCTCGCCCCGAGGCCGCTCGGTGGGTAGATCCACCTCGACCCCCATCGCCGTGCTGCGCCTCAACGTCGACCCCGAGCCGCTGCTTCGCCTGATCGCGGACGAGGGTGGGCGGGCCGCTCCGCTGGCGGAGACCCTGGACAAGCTCGAGGCCGGTCACGTCGACCTGGGCGTCGGGGCGGAGCTGGCGCTGCTGCCCGAGGGCGTCGTCGTGGCGGTGCCGCTGCGTCGGCCGATCCGGGCCAGCTGGGCGCTGCGGCGCATGAGGCGCTCCCTGAGGGCCCAGGATCGCCCCGTCGTCGAGGTCGAGGACCTGCTGCTGGTGGAGGAGGTGCTCTTCGTGGGGGCCAAGGGGCACGCCCTGGTCGTCGGGGTCGAGCCCGAGCTGGTGCGGTCGGTGCTCTCGGGGCAGGGCGCGCCCTGGTTGCCCCCGGAGCTGGCCGATCAGCCTGGCCTCGTCGCGCTGATCGACATGGACCGGCTGCCGACCATGGCTCCGATGCCGGGCGCCTCGAAGGGCATCCGCGGTCCCAGTCAGGTGCACGCGGATCTGGTCGACGGCGCCTTCGTGGCTGAGCTCTGGCTGCCCTGGACCATGAACCTGATCGTCGGCTGGCTGGGCCCGGCCATCACCCCGCCCGAGCCGGAGCGCGACCCCGTGGGCTCGCCGCCCAGCACCGAGGCGCTGTCGGTGCTGATGCTGCTGCGCCAGGCCGAGGAGCAGGCGTTGGCCGACGGCGGCCAGTACCTGCCCTACTCCGGTGGTCCCCGTGACCTGGACCAGCTGGACGCCCAGAGGGTGCCCTGGGCGGGCATCCCGGACCTGGGCATCGGCCCCATGGAGACGGCCTGCCGCTACGAGATCAGCCTCGGCGCCGGGGGCTTCACCGCCCGCTCGCTCTGCGACGAGGACGGCGACGGCAAGCTCTCGATCACCGTGGTCGCGCCGGGCGCCTTGCCCGCCCGTATCACCCCGCCCGATGTGCGCTAGGAGCTCCCGTGTCGCAGACCATCACCCTCGCCCTGGACGCCATGGGCTCGGACGCCGGCTCGGGCCCCCTCGTCGAGGGCGCCGCCCAGCTCAGCCGCGAAGACAGCGGGCTGCACGTCGTCCTCGTGGGGGACGAGGTGGAGATCAGCGAGCACCTCGCCCAGCAGCGCTACGACGCCTCGCGCATCGCCATCGTGCACGCGCCGGAGTCCGTGCCGATGGACTGCAAGCCCGCCGAGGCGCTCGAGGCCTCGCCGGACTGCAGCGTGCTGGTGGCCGCTCGACTGGTCCGGGACGGCCACGCCGACGCCCTGGTCAGCGCCGGCAACACGGGCGCGGTCATCCTCGCCGCCAGCAAGACCTTCCAGCGCCTGCCCGGCATCCGTCGCGCAGCCCTGGCCGCCGTCTACCCCACCGAGCAGCGGCACGGCCCGCGCGACGACCCCTTCGCGCTCATGCTCGACGTGGGCGCCACCCTGACCTGCACAGCCGAGGATCTCGTCGGCTTCGCGGTCATGGGCTCGGCCTACTCGCGGATCATCTCGGACATCGGGCGGCCTCGCGTCGCGCTGCTCTCCAACGGCAGCGAGCCCAGCAAGGGCACCCCGGCCATCGTCGAGGCGCACGCGCGCCTGCTCCAGATGCAGGGCATCGAGTTCGTAGGGAACGTCGAGGGCCTGGACATCCCCCGCGGCACCGTGGACGTCGTCGTCTGCGAGGGCTTCTTGGGCAACGTCGTGCTCAAGATGCTCGAGGGCGTGAGCGAGGTCGTCAGCGACCTGGCCAAGGACGCCTACGCGCGCAAGTTCCTCTGGCGCCTGGGCCTGACGATGCTGTCCCAGGGGATGCAACAGATCCGCAGGATGACGGACTGGAAGCAGTACGGCGGCGCGCCCGTGCTGGGCTTTGACCGGGTGGTCATCAAGGCCCACGGCCGCAGCAACGCCCGCGCCGTCCGCAACGCGCTCAAGGTCGCGGCCAAGGCAGTACGAAACGACCTCGCCGGGGAGATCCGCCGGGGGATGGAGTAGCGCTTGCAGTCCGTCCGCGTCGTTGGCGACCTCAGCAGCGTCCCCGAGGCCGCCTGGGACCACCTCGTGGGGGAGGGCTCGCCCTTCCTCGAGCACCGCTGGCTGCGCGCCCTCGAGGAGAGCGGCTGCGTGGAGGCCGAGACCGGCTGGATCCCGCGACACGTCACCGTCTGGCGCGGCGAACAGCTGGTAGCCGCCTGCCCGGCCTACGTGAAGCTGCACTCGATGGGCGAGTTCGTCTACGACTGGTCCTGGGCCCACGCCGCCCGCCAGCTGGGCCTGCCCTACTACCCGAAGCTCATCGTGGGCGTGCCCTTCACGCCGGTCACCGGCCAGCGGCTGCTGGTGCGCCCCGGGCCCGACGCAGAGGAGCTGCGCCAGATCCTGGTCGCCGGGCTGCTGGAACTGGGCAAGCAGCTCAAGTGCGCGGGGCTGCACGTGCTCTTCCCCGAGGCCGAGGAGTCCCAGGCCCTGGAGGACCTCGGCGGTCACCTGCGGCTTCAGTCCCAGTTCCACTGGACCAATCAGGGCTACGCCGACTTCGAGGACTTCCTGAAGCGAGCGATGAGCGGCAAGCGTCGGGGGGAGGTCCGGCGCGAGCGGCGCCGCCTGGCCGAGTCCGGGCTCGAGGTGCGGGTGCTAGAGGGCGAGCAGATCGACGAGGCCGCGCTGGCCGCGATGCAGGGCTTCTATACGGACACCTGCTGGAAGTTCGGCGGGCGCTCCTACCTGAACCCGGACCTCTGGGCCTGGCTCCTGGAGGGCTTCCGGGACCGCCTCCACCTGGTCCTGGCCTACGACCAGGGCAGACCCATCGCGGGGGCGCTGAACGTGCAGAAGGGGGAGCGCCTGTACGGCCGCTACTGGGGCTGCAGCGAGGAGCGACCCTACCTGCACTTCGAGGTCTGCTACTACCGCGCCATCGAGCACTGCATCGAGCGCGGACTGGGGGTCTTCGAGCCCGGCCACGGCGGGGGACACAAGCACCCGCGTGGCTTCGAGCCCACGATCACGCGGAGCAACCACTGGTTGACGGACCCGCGGCTGTCGGGCCCCATCGAGGACTTCCTGGTCCGGGAGCGGGCGGCTGTGCTCGAGAGCGTCGGCGAGCTGGCGAGGAGCGCCCCGGTCGCTGCGCCTACAGGCGCTCCACCACCACGTCGGTGATGACGGTGCCCTGCTGAACGGTCTGCAGCGTGCCCTTGCCGAGGTCCAGGCGGCCGAAGACCGTGTAGTTCGCGTCCAGGTGGGGCTGGGGCGAGAGCGTCAGGAACCACTGGCTGCCCCCCGTGTCCGGGCCCGACAGGGCCATGCCCATCACGCCCTCTTCGTAGGGCAGCCAGCTCAGCTCGTCCGGGATCGACCAGGCCGGTCCGCCCCAGCCGTCGCCCCGAGGGCAGCCGTCCTGGATGACGAAGTCGGGCACGACGCGGTGGAAGGCAAGGCCGTCGAAGTAGTCCTGCTCCGCCAGCTTCGCGAAGTTGTAGACGGTGTAGGGGGCCAGCGCGGTGTCGACAACGATCCGGAGCTCGCCGGCCTCGGTCTGGATGCGCAGGCTGACGATGCGTTCGATCTCCGCCAGGGAGGGGGCCTCGATCGGGGAGGGATCGCCGCTCAGCCCCAGGCGTCCGCCCAGCGGGGCGGCGGCGGCGCGCACGTCGTGACCGGGGTGGTCCAGTCCGGCCTGGACGACCTCGAGCAGCGCCTCATCCGGGCGCGTGGGGGCCAAGGGCACGAGCTTGTCCAGAGCCTTGTGGCCCTCGCGCAGGACGTCCGGATCCCTGGCGTCGACCAGCAGGGGCAGCACCCTGGTCAGGTCCTCGGGCAGCCCCACCTGTGCCAGCCGGCCCAGGGCCACGCCGACCACCGCCGGGTCGGTGGCGGCCAGCAGCTCCAGCACCACCTCGCGGCCGGGCTCGAGCTCCATCAAGCGACCGGCCGCGGCGCTGCGGACGCCGGGCTCTCCGCCCCTCTTCGCCAGGCGCAGCAGCTGCTGGGGGTCCTCGAGCTTGCCGACGGCGGCTTGACGCAGGAGCGCCGGCTGGTCGGGCTGGAGCGCGGCGCGCAGGCGCTGGTCACCGCCCAGGGCGCTCAGGGCCTCGGCCCGATCCAGCGGCAGCCCCTGGTCGGCGACCGGGCCGAGCAGCGCCTCGAGATCCAGGCTCTCCGAGCGGGCCAGGCCCTGGATCGAGGCCAGTCGGACCGCCTGACTGGGATCCCGGATCAGGCGCGCGGCTTGCTCCTCCGAGGCGTAGCGTCCCAGGCTCCGCCCGGCGTTCACCCGCACGCCCTTGTCGGCGTCGGCGATCGCCGCGTCCAGCAGCGCGCCGCAGGTCCAGTCCGTCTCGCAGGAGCTGCTGAGCGCCCGGATCAGGAAGCTGCGCACGTCCGGGTCGGGGCTGTGACGGGCGCCCTGGTTCATGTGCTCGAGGGCCTCGGGCCCCGGGGCGGTGGGGCCGATGCGCGCCAGGCCGAAGGCCGCAGCCAGGCGCGCGTCCGGGTCATAGCGCCGGGTCTGGGCCGCCAGCGCGTCGATGACGGCGGGCTCCTGGACGGCCTCGCTCTTGTTCAGGCCGAGCCGACCCAGGGCCACGGCGGCCGCGCGCGCCTCGACCGGCTTGGCCTCCAGCGAGGCGAGCAGGAGGGGGATGTCTTCGTCCAGCCCGTGCAGGCCCAGCCCATCGATCAGGCGCCCTCGGACCAGGGGATCGGCCTCGC